>JBAZKV010000012.1 GCA_041650635.1 Candidatus Margulisiibacteriota bacterium
CGGTCTATCTTTTGAGGAGCGGAAATTTTGCGATCGGGATACTGGAGATCGAAAAACTTGCCAGAGGCCTTCTTGAAAACCTCTTTGCTGTCCGTCCCAGGACCAAGGAATTCCTCATAGGTTATCCCGCACTATTTCTCGGAGCAGCTTATTATCTTAAAGGCGGCAGGACCTGGCTGTGGCCGCTGCTCTTGATAGCAACTGTCGGGACCGTTTCAACTCTCAATACTTTCTGCCACGTCCATTCTCCTCTTTTGATCTCGCTTATCAGATCGGCATACGGGGTCATCCTGGGGATAGCTGTCGGACTTCTCTTCTATTTACTCTATCTGGCCTTTGTTAAAGTGTTCGGGCAAAAAGACACCCCTCTGCGCTCATAAGATGAAAGTTGTAATATCCGGTTATTACGGGTTTGGCAACACCGGGGACGAGGCTATACTGGAGAGCCTGATCAACGGTCTTAAAAAGGGCGATCCGGAAATAACCGTAACGGTCCTGTCCGCTGATCCTGCCAAGACCTCGAAGGCCCACAACGTCAATGCCATCGGCAGGCATGACATACCAAAGATCGTAAGGGCCCTGAAAGGGGCAAATGCCTTCATAAGCGGGGGGGGCGGGCTCCTTCAGGATTCAACAGGTCCTTTCAGTGTCATCTATTACCTTTCCCTGTTTTCTCTCGCAAAACTACTCGGATGCAGGTGCGCCTTTCTGGGACAGGGCTTTGGCCCGGTAAAAGGGGCTTTTAACCGTTTTCTTTCGGCCTTTGTATTGAACTCCGCAGATGTAATAACGGTAAGGGACGAGGCTTCGCTTGAAGAAATGATGCGGCTCGGAATAAGAAAGCCTCCGCTTCTGCTGGCGGCGGACCTGGCTTTCCTTTTCGAAAAGCCCGGACGGTCCGAACTTGAAGAGCTGATCAGGGGAGAGGGTTTCTCTCTTTCCGCAAAAAATATCGTGGGAGTCAGCATAAGAAAGCCCGTACATGCCGTTAAAGGGTTCCATGAAAAACTGGCCGCTTTCCTGGACTCAGTTTCAGACCAGCAAAACTGTCAGGTGCTGCTTATCCCGTTTGAGGCGGCCGGGGACGGCGAGGAATCGCTCAAAGTCCTAAAATTGATGAAAACCAAGGCAAGGCTTTTGACGGGCCTCTATCCCCCGGAAGTCCTGCTGAAGATCATCTCAAGGCTGGACTGTTTTATCGGGATGAGGTTCCACTCGCTTGTTTTTGCCGCGATCAGTCATGTACCGCTGATGGGGATCTCGTATGATCCTAAGGTCTCTTCTCTTCTTAAAGCCCTTGGATCTGCTGAACTTGACATGAACTTCTCCACCGAAGAAGCCTGTTCAAAACTGGGACATCTCATGAAGAACGGGCATGAGGAGATAAAGAGGCTCGAAATTATGACCACCTCTTTAAAGGAAAAAGCGAGGCTTAATTTTTCCGCATTCTCAGAGTATGCTAATCCTCTAAAAGAGATCTCTCTGTTCGGGATAAAGATCAACAATCTGACGATAAGTTCTGCGGTGTCGATGGTGGATTCATTTATCAAGGACAGCAGGCCCCATTTTATCGCGACCCCCAATCCGGAGATAATTACGGCCGCCCAAAAGGACCCTGAACTCAGGCGCATCATCAATTCCGCTGACCTGTGCCTGCCCGACGGCATGGGGGTCCTGGCCGCATCCAAACTTCTTGGGATGCCGCTCATCGAAAGGGTGACCGGGATAGACCTGATGCTGGCTATATTAAAAGATACAAAAGAAAAAGGTTACAGGGTTTTCTTTCTCGGCAGCGCAAGGGGAGTTGCCAAGGAAGCAGCTAACAGGCTGCCCGGAGTAAATGTGGTAGGCACCCACCACGGTTATTTTGGAGAACACGAAGAAAAAGAAGTGTTGGACAAGATAAAGCACAGCCGCCCGGACATCCTTTTTGTGGGACTTGGGGCCCCACGGCAGGAGCTGTGGGCAGGAAGACATTACAAGGGACTGGGAGTCCCTGCCACGATGGTGATAGGCGGCAGCCTGGATGTGCTCTCCGGCAGGGCAAAAAGGGCTCCCGATCTGGTACAAAAACTGGGGATAGAATGGCTCTACAGGCTTGCAAAGGAGCCAAAACGCGTAAAACGCCAGGCAAGACTAATGCAATTTGCTTGGATGGTTGCAAAAAGAAGGCTGTTGCTAAAATAGTGATATAATAGACCCAAATGATACCCCGCAAAAAGACAAAAGAGGTAAAAGCCGGCCATCTTACCATAGGAGGCAATGCGCCCGTCAGCGTTCAGTCCATGACCAAGACCCGCACAGCGGACATTAAAGCCACCGTATCGCAGATACTCAAGCTTGAGGAAGCAGGCTGCCAGCTGATAAGAGCCGCCGTAAAGGACGAAAAAGACGCCGAGGCGCTCAAAGAGATCAAGTCCCTGATAAACATCCCTCTGGCGGCGGACATCCATTTTGACCACCGGCTTGCACTAAAAGCGATAGACAGCGGAGTAGATAAGCTAAGGATCAATCCGGGCAATATCGGAGAAAAGGACAGGATAGAGGCCGTGGTAAAAGCCGCAAAAGCGCGCAGGATCCCGATAAGGATAGGGGTCAACAGCGGGTCACTGGAAAAAGAAGTCCTGAAGAAATACGGCCATCCCAGCGCCGAAGCCCTGGTGGAAAGCGCTTTGAACCACGCACATATATTGAAGAGGCTGGATTTTGAGGATATTGTGATATCCATAAAATCCACAGATGTGCCAAAAACCATCCGGGCCTATGAACTGCTTTCCTCAAAAGTGAACTATCCTCTGCATATAGGGATAACGGAATCCGGCCTACCGGGCAAAGGAACTATCAAGTCCGCTGTCGGGATAGGAGCCCTTCTTTCCAGGGGGATAGGGGACACCTTAAGAGTATCTCTCACAGGGGACCCGGCGGAAGAAGTGCGGGTCGGTCTTGATATCCTGAGGTCGCTTAACCTGTATTCAAAAGGGGTTACGATAATATCCTGCCCCACCTGCGGCCGCCTTTCTTACGACTTGGTAAAAGTCGCAAAAGAAGTTGAAGAAAGGACGCGGCATATAGAAGTGCCGCTCAAGATAGCCATCATGGGCTGTGCAGTTAACGGGCCGGGGGAGGCAGCCGAAGCCGATCTCGGTCTTGCAGGAGGGCAGGGTGAGGCGCTCCTGTTCAGAAAAGGCGAGATAATAAAAAAAGTCAAAGAAGCAGATATGGTGGAAGAACTCCTCAAAGAGATCGAATCGATGGCTTACAAATTATAAACTCTAAATTCTAAACCCTAAGCTCTAAACAAATTCAAATCATAAAATCTAAAGGTAAAAAGCATTTTGGATTTTGCTCATTTGAATTTTGAAATTGTTTAGGATTTAGATCTTGGGATTTAGGATTTTTTTGCGATTATGTTATAATTATCCTGCAAGGGGACAGAAATGCTAGACCGCTATACACTTCCAAAAATGGGCTCCATCTGGAGCGAAGAAGCCAAGTTCAAGAGCTGGCTGGATGTTGAACTGGCCGTCTGCGAAGTATGGTCCGAACTCGGGAAGATACCTTCAGCCTCTCTTAAGAACATAAAAGACAAGGCCTCTTTCACGGTCAAAAGGATAGAGGAGATCGAAAAAGAGGTGGAGCACGACCTTATCGCTTTTACAACGGCCGTGGCCGAATCGGTGGGGGAGGACTCGCGATTTATCCATATGGGGCTTACCTCATACGATGTGGAGGATACAGCCCTGTGCCTGAGGCTTAAGGCTTCTTCCGACATCCTTATAGATGACATAAAAACAGCTATTAAGGCCCTAAAAACACTGGCAAAGGGGCATAAGGATTCTATTATGATGGGCAGGACCCACGGCATGCATGCGGAACCCATAACTTTTGCCTTTAAGCTCTGTGTCTGGATAGCGGAGCTGGAAAGGGGCCTGGAGCGCCTCAAGGCGGCAAAAGAGGAGATCAGTGTCGGCAAGATCTCGGGGGCGGTGGGCTCCTATGCAAATGTGGACCCTGCAGTAGAAGAAAAGGTCTGCGCAAAACTTGGCTTAAAGCCCTCGCCTGCTTCAACGCAGGTGCTTCAAAGGGACAGGTTTGCCGCTTATCTTTCCTGCCTGGCCCTTATTGCAGGCTCGCTGGAAAAGTTCGCCACAGAAATAAGGAACCTTTCAAGGACAGAACTGCTGGAAGTTGAGGAACCTTTCAAGAAAGGACAGAAAGGCTCTTCCGCAATGCCTCATAAAAAGAACCCCATAATCTCGGAGAGGATAACGGGACTTTCCAGGGTTGTGCGCGCAAACGCGCTTGTTTCAATTGAGAACATCTCCCTGTGGCACGAAAGGGACCTTACCAACTCGGCAGCCGAAAGGGTAATCATTCCCGACAGCAATATTCTTTTGGATTATATGCTCAATAAGTTCATATATCTTATCGAAGGGCTTGTGGTGCATCCGGACAATATGAGGGCCAACATCGACAGGTCCGGCGGCATCGTCTTTGCCCAGAGGCTTCTGCATGCCCTTATAGAAAAGGGTCTTACAAGGGAAGCCGCCTACAAAATAGCTCAGCAGTGCGCTATGGACGCCAGGGAAAAAAAGATAGCTATGATCGAGGCTTCGCTGGCAAACACAGAGCTGCAAAAACACCTGTCAAAAGAAGACATCAAAAAGGCCTTTGATGCCGGTTATTTTGCCAGGAATCTTGAGGTTGTTTACAAGAGGTTTGGCATATAGACCGCACATAAAGGCACGCTATATGTAGCGCGGTTCCGATTGTCGCCATCAAGCAAAGAAGGAACGAATAAATGTCAGGAATTTTAGGCTCAAACAATAAAAAACTCATGTTATGGGTTACAATTGAAAGCTTAATCATAACCCCCTTCGGAACCGGTTGTTTTTACTCTAAAAAATAAAAGAAAGGATTTTATTATTTATGTATACGGCAAAAATTTTCGTCAGGCACAAGAAAGGCATCCTTGATCCTCAGGGAAAGACCATAAAGGACGCGCTGCATTCCATGAAGTATTCTAGCGTGGGCGAGGTAAAGATCGGGAAGCTCATCGACATAAGGTTTGACGCAAAAAATATGGACGAGGCAAAATCAAAGCTGAACGACATGTGCAAGCAGCTTCTGGCCAATCCGGTGGTCGAACAATATACTTTTGAAATAGAGGAGATCTGATGAAGGCGGGGGTAATAGTATTTCCGGGTTCCAATTGTGATTGGGACTGCCTACATATAATAAGGGATGTCCTAAAGCAAAAAGCGGAGTTCATCTGGCACCAGGAAGACAAGATAGGCAGGTTCGACCTTATAATTCTGCCGGGAGGATTCTCTTACGGTGATTACTTAAGGACAGGCGCTATCGCCAAGTTCTCTCCCGTTATGAACGCCCTGTTCGACTATGTAAAGAAAGACAGGGGGCTGGTCCTGGGGATCTGCAACGGCTTTCAGATCCTAACTGAGTCAGGCCTCCTTCCCGGAGCCCTGCAGAAGAACCGCCGCCTGAAGTTCCTTTGCAAGGATGTCTATATCAGGGTCGAGAACGAAAAGACCCCTTTCACCAATCTTTGCAAAAAGGAGCAGTCATTAAAGGTGCCGATCGCTCACTTTGAAGGCAACTACACAGCGGATAAGGCCACAATTGAAAGACTCAACAAAAAGAAGCAGGTGGTCTTTAGATACTGCAGCAAAGAAGGTTCCGTCTCAGACAAATACAACCCAAACGGCTCTATCGAGAATATCGCCGGCATCTGCAACGAAGCCCGCAATGTCCTTGGCATGATGCCCCACCCGGAAAGGGTCTCCGAAGCTGTCCTGGGAGGGGAGGACGGACTCTCGATATTCAGGTCTATTCTGAAGTCATAAGCTGTATTGCTTGTGCCATTTTATCCGCAAGATAAGCCGGCGGCCTGCCACTGAGCAGTTCAACTGCCAAGTCTATATCAATTACAGCGATCTTTATTGACGGGTCATGCAGATCTGCCCCTCCCGGATTCACGGATACTATGTCATGGAACCTGCCCTGCCAGACATCAAAAATCCTTCCTGCTGCGTCCGGAGCATTGTGGACATGCCCTGTGAGGTGCAGATATGGTGATTGCCAGAAAACCAAGTCGCGTATGCCAAAAGCACCTTGGTTCATTTCCTTATAAATGTCCATATGGCCATGTGCGGGCATATGGGTCAGCAGTATATGGCTTCCCGGGATATAGAATCCCTTTGAAGGATTTATTCCCCCATACCACGGGTTATTAGTTTTTATAAGGGATTCATCTCCTTCACCAAGAGGAATACCGACCATGCCTCTTACCGTCATATCCCTGTCAGTGCTTGTAATCCTAAAATTATCGTGCAGATCATCCATGAAAGTAAAATAAGGGGCAAATGCTGCCGCCATATACCTGTAGCCTATATAGTCAGCATTACCGGATATGGCTACGCGGGCTAATTCCGGATCAGCTTCTATGACCTGCGGGATCACTTCGTCAACCAGGCCCCTCGTATAATCAAACATCACCTTATACTCACCGGGTGTCACGTGACGGGTTTTTAGCACATCCCAAACACGTTCTCCTGCCTCATTTATTTGAAGGCTGCCGGTAAGACCGATAAGATCGCCGCCCATAAAAAGATGTCTTACGCCAAAGTCTTTTAATCTGGCCGTTGCATTCACAAGCCCTGCTATCCTTGGGGATCCATGCGTCAGATGCAGATCGGTAACATAAGCTATTTTTGACATAAAACTGCTCCTTCTGAGTATCTAACAATACATCGATATTGTTTCCAAAGGATTTCAAAAAAGTGAAATTCCGAGAAAAATCACCCGACAAATTGCAGAGATCAGAACAACAAAGGAGAAACAAATGGCAGAAATACTTATAGGCTCGAGCTATCCAAACTACAGGAAAGCGCTTCTGGCAGGAGATGAGGCCGGCAACAGGAACGGCAGGATCGACTCGCCTGCAGAGGCCAGATCCGCAGCGATCGCTTTCAATAGGGATATCCAGAAGCCTGAAGACAAGCCTTCCTATTCTCCTTCTCTACACTCTTTCCTGATATTTCTTGATGCTTCCGGGTTTAACCAAACCGAACTGGCAAAAGAAAATATTAACCGCCTTAAACAAACGCTTGAAACGGGAACTCCCGAAGAAAAAAGACTGGCAGCCGTCAGCATATCAGAAATAGCCAGGAACAGGCCCGACCTGATTGAGGACGGGATATTGGAATTGCTTGCGTCCTCCCTGGGAGATTGTGATTACTTTTGGGTCTACGGGCATGGAACCGCGGCAAGAGAAAGGTCTTTTGACAATAAATTTGCAACTGCCCTGTCAAAATTCGGAAGTAGAGCCGTTCCGTTCCTGAAAAAGGCGCTTGCTTTTGCGGCAAAAGGCGCTTTTGATGCGCTAAGGATAATGGACCCCGCGTTTTACGATGAAGAGATCCTTAAAGCAGCGGCAGAAGGGTCCTATCTTTACGGGACCTATGATACAAAGTCTGTAAATTATGCCATTGATATCCTTAGGCGGGCAGGGAAAAGGTCTCTGCCGTTTCTGCTGGAAGCTCTAAAAAGCGAGAGTGCCGAGGTTAGGTACGGAGCCGCGGGGGCTGTATATTCCCTGAATGTGCCTGCAGAAGAGTATAGCGAAGAACTGATCGAATTGCTCGCAAGAGATCTCGCTAACAGCAAGAGGGAATTGTGGCGGATTTCCAGAGGACTTCCAATGAGCTATCCAAGCGAATGGATGAGCTACTCTCAGTCGCGGAACAGGTATAGCGCCGCCGACGCGCTTTCCAGAATAGGAAAAAAAGCCGTTCCATACCTGTCAGAAGCTCTCAAAAGCAAAGACACGAAAACCTCAGGAGAAGCCGCTTTTGCTCTGCTCACAATAGCCAAAGGATCCCCCGAACTGATATCTGACGAGATGATATCTTTGCTAATCCCTTTTTGCGATGAGCTCAGATTGGACGGTTCTTTTGAAAAGATCGGAGGTCGTTCTATACCTTTCCTGCTAGAGGCGGCAAAAAACCATGTTTTAGGGGCTTATATCGGTCTTTGGTCGATCTGCAAAAATGATAAAACGCTCATAACAGACGAGATGGTATCGGTGCTGTTATCCGCGCTCAAAAACCCGCAGAGATCCGGATGGAGTTCTCTTTTGGGCGATAATGAAATACATCAGATATGCATAATTCTCGGGAACTCAGGAAAAGACCTTGTCGAGCATATAAGAACAATGCTGGTTTCAAACGATCCACAAATCAGGAATAAAGGCATTTATCTTTTGCACAGCTATACCTTTGGCTACACCGAAGGCAAGACGGAGAACCGCAGCTCGATCCCGGAAGAATTTATCCCGTTATTAATAGGCAATTTCTCCAATCCCTCTCTCATATTGAACGAACATATCTCTGATGTGGCGGCAAAAACTGTGGGACAGATAGGGGAGAAATCGATCCCTCATCTTCAGGAACTTGCAAGATCACTTCCATTTCTAGAAAAATATGCGGATACCAAGGGAAGATTCTTAAGCCGCGAAGAAGCGTTAAGAAGAAAGATAACGCTTGCCTTGAACGGGATACCCGGCGACAAGATCCCGGAAGATCTCATTCATTTCCTGCTGGAAGAGCTGTCGATAAATGAATCGTCTTACAATTACACGACAAGCGATGCATATAGAAGGACCGGGGAAAAAGGCTTCCTGAAAGCGATCGGCATACTTAAATTGCAGGAAAGCCCGTTAAGGCTGGCAGCGATTAAGGCCATTCATGCCTACAAATACCACTCGGATCTTTTTACTGAAAACATCATTAGAACGCTCGTAGAACTGCTTCCGGGGGAAGGCCTTTCGTATTATCTGAATTGGACACTGACCGAACTTGGCAAAAAAGCGGCGCCTTTTCTCGAAATTGCCGCAAAAGACCTTGATCAGAAAGTCGCAAAAGAAGCGCAAGCTATACTGGACAGAATAAAGAAATAGATCCAGGGATCGAATGCTTCGGGTCAATGTCCGGACAAAACCCCGATTATCTGAGCCTGCCTGGGATACAGCGCCACCAGAAGGCCGTTTGCATGCACTTCGCTTGCCCGAGGTTTTGCAAGTATTGAATTGGTGGCCATGTCCACAAGTGTAAACTGCCCGTTTCCCGGAATGCCAAGCCCTCGCACATCAAGATAACCCCAGGTCCTGTCGCTCATGTGGTCGGGGCCGCTTGCCAGGTTGGCCGCAATTACAGCCGTTTGATCTTCCCATTGCCTTGCAAAGGCCGAGATATTGGGGTTGCTTGAGCCAACGAACATAGATCGCCCCTGCCTGAACAATGGCAGCTTTGAAAGGTCCATCAGCTCAAGGTAGCGGTAGGCCATCTTTATATCGACCAGGTCCCAGTTGATCGGGACTACCCTGCCTCTAAGATAAGGGTATCCCAGAACCGCTTCGAATTCTCCGTTAAAGAAGGCCGGAACTCCAGGCATAGCCACCATCAGCGCTGCAGCAAGCAGGGATTCGCCTGCATCAAGATTTCTAGGTTTTCCAAGCCCGTCGCTTGAGTGCTCGGGGTCCCTGATATCGTGTCCGTCCTTAAAATGCACCGTCTGGTGGAGTAGGGGGCAGGACAGAGAGTCTCTGAGGTATTCCCCAAAGTCTCCCGGAGTTTTTCCGTTCTGCCCCAGCAAAACATCACAAAGCGTAAAGATAAAATTTCCGTCAAGCGCAAGGTCTATTCCGCAATCCCAAAACCTCTGGTGCTGGTCCAGGGCTTCTGCAAGAAATGCCGCCCCGGGATGCGCCTGCCTCATTGAAGCCGTGAATTCCTCCAGGAATTCGGAGGGGTACAAGAGGTCCAGGTCCCCGCGGCGCCCGTTGTACCAGTTGTATTCCATCCGGTCCTTAAAAAGGGCAAATGGCGCATCTATCCTGAGGCCGTCGAACCCGAAATCCAGCCAGTGCCTTCCCAGACGAAATAGATAGTCCCGCACCTCCGGGTTTAAAAAATCTAGCTGGTAGGTGTCATCAAAGCTCCATGCGCCTCTAAGGTCGGTTCCGGTGACAAGGCTGCCGCGCTCATCCCTTAAGAACCATCCCGGGTGCAGGTCCACATACGGGCTTTTTTGGGACAGATGATTGCCTATATAGTCGTTTATCACATAGATACCGTGGTCGTGAGCCGAATCTATCAGCCGCCTCAGCTCAGAAACGGTCCCATAAGCTTCTTCCACCGCAAAAGGATCGATTATACTGTAGGGAGTGGTCCCAAATGCCTCGTTTTTGGCGACCCCGCTTAGCCAGATGGTCTGGACGCTGGCTGCCTCACGCGCCTCAAGATGTCTTGCTATGAAGGCAAAATTTGAAAGCCTTCCTTTGGGGTCGACCCAATCCTTTGTCACGACCTGATAAAGAGGCCCGCGTTTTATCCAGGAAGATGAAGCTTGAACATTCATCATATGCTTAATATCGAATCAGTATGTTTGAGATTTCAGAATTAAAGTAAACCGGTGAAAATACATATGAATATCGCTCGCATTTCGTTATTTTCTGTCCACATATCCCCCTTCTTGGAACTTGACATAAGATATATTATGCGACATTGATAATAGGCAGTTGGGGATAAGTAATTAACCTTTTATATATTGGGATTATCTATGGAATTTTGAGGAATACGATAGAAACACAATACAAATTCTATTGAAATACATTGCCCGGAAATTTCTACAGTATTTCTACTGTATTTCAACGAATTTCAAATGTATTTAGGTCCCCTAGTCCCCTGCCGCTTTCACCCTTACGCCTATGGAGTAGTTGCCGCTGCCGCTGTTTATGAAGTCGTCGGCTTGAAGGATCATATTGACGAAATCAGAGACCCTGTAATAGGTCGTAAAGCGAAGCTTTGGATTGTTCGGCTTTGGGTTGTTAAAGTCGTAGATATCGCCGCTTAACAGCCAGTTGTTGTTTGGCCTAAAGTCGATGCCGCCGCCTAGATGGGTGTTTATCATGCCAATCCTTAGTGCTCCGGTCTTTGATACAGCACTGGATATTTGAAGGTCAAGCAGCGCAAGGTTGCGCGTAGGCCCTTCGCCAAGGGCTATCATCCAGGTATTGCGTTCGTTCTGGCTGATATCAAGATTACCCTTGATCTGGTTGGAACGCCCCCCAAAAAGCACATCCGCACTGGGTTTGAGCCTTATCTGACCAAAATTTTCAAAAAATTCATTGGCTGAAGTCAGGGTCTTGTTGGTAGAAGCTATCGTTCCTTTCACATTCTCCTGAAATCCTTTGTCGGCAACGATCTTGTTTATCCCGGCAGTTGCCATCTGAAGCTGTTCGGTGAGCCGGTTTATCTCGACCGTTGCTTTTTCCACATTAAAGACCGCGTTGGTAAAAGCCTCCCGTATCTTATTGTCCTCAACAAACTCCCTTATTGCCATAAAGATCCTTTTGGTCTCGACCAGGTTCTGTGCTCCAATATCGACAAAGTCAACTATGCCTGATGTTTTTTTGCCGTAAAGGACCTGGTCGGGGTTATAGACGGTTTCTGAAACTCCGGGGGTTATTTCCAGGTATTTGAGCCCCACAAGACCGTCAAAAGCCACCCTAAGCTCAGAATCCGCCGGAAATTTAATGTGCTTGTCTATGACCCCGTAGATGCGTATTTCCTGCGTTCCGGGATCGATCCGCATTACCTTGCCCACCTTAAAACCTCTGTACCTTATCTCGGAACCGACAGTCAGCCCCTCGATATTCTGGAACGATCCCGTCAATTCATAACCGCTAAACTTGAGGAATATAGCGCTTTTCCAGCTGACCAGCGCCGCCAAAAGGACAAGCGCCGTGACCAAAACCGCCCCGACCCTTGCTTGAGTTGACATTTACAGACCTCCTTTAATGAAATTGCTGACGACCGGATCAATGGAAGCTATCGTTTGCTTGACATTCCCGGTCTCGATAAATTTGCCTTCATGAAGCATAAGGACCCTGTCGCAGGTGCGGTACACAGTGGTCATCTGGTGGGTCACTATTATTGAGGTGGCTTTGAACCTTACCGCAAGCTTGTTTATAAGGTCTTCTATAACGGTGGAAGTGATCGGGTCCAGTCCCGTTGTAGGCTCGTCATATAGTATTATCTTGGGATCGGTCGCGATAGCCCTGGCCAGGCTGACCCTTTTTTGCATCCCTCCGGAAAGCTCGGAGGGCATGAGTTTTTCTGTGCCGCTGAGGTCGACCATCTCCAGCCTTTCTTTTACTATCTTTGAGATCCGGTCCTCTGTTAATTCATTCTGCTGGCGCAGCCCAAAAGCGACATTTTCGTAGACCGAAAGAGAATCAAAAAGGGCGGAAGTTTGGAACACAAAACCAAAGGCCTTTCTTGCCTTTATGAGAGGGTCCCCCTCAAGAAGCGTGACATCCCTGCCGTCCACAAAAATAGACCCCCTTGAAACACGCGAAAGCCTTACAAGAAGGCGAAGGAGGGTGCTTTTGCCGCAGCCGGAAGGGCCTATAACTGCAAGTTTTTGACCGTCCGGTATCTCCAGAAAAACATTGTCCAGCACTTTTTTTCCGGGGAACTCTTTTGTTACTCCTGAAAGTTTTATCATATTACTTAAAAAGCATCACCGACATGAAATAATTAAAGATAAAAACGGTTATGAGCGAAGACACGACCGCGCTGGTGGTAGACTCCCCTACCCCCTTGGCGCCGTTCTTTGCCTTAAGCCCCTTATAGCAGGAGATCGAGGCAATTATCATGCCAAAAACAAATGCTTTAAAGACCCCTCCCACCACATCTCCAGTTTTAAGAAAAGCCCCCGCGGTCTCAAGAAAACCGTAAGGATTTATACCTACCAGAAGTACCGACACCAGAAAGGAACCAAGAAACCCTATCACATCGGCAAACAGGGTCAGGACAGGCAGCATTACAGAAAGAGCTATCAGCCTCGGGATCACCAGATAGCGGACATGGTTGGTCCCCAGCATGTTTATAGCATCGACCTGTTGGGTCACTTTCATGGTCCCGAGTTCAGCCGCAATGGAAGCGCCAACCCTGCCCGCGATGACTACTGCGGTAAGCACCGGGGCTATCTCTCTTGCAACAGCAAGAGCCATAACGCCTCCGACCATCTTTCCCGCACCGAACTTAACAAATTCATTGGCTATCTGTACGGCAAAAACCATGCCGACAAATATAGCTGTAGTAAGCGCAACCGGGATAGAGTCAATTCCGATACGGCTCATCTGGTCAAAGGAGTTACGGACATCAGCCCTCTTGCTCAAAATGCCTGAGGCGGCTTCCCAAAACAGCAGAAAGACGCCTCCGATCTGTTCCATTGTTTTCAGATAGCCGTCTTTGAACACTTGCGACAAATTTTGTTTCATGCCGTCCCTGTCAATGAATTGATGACAAAAGGTAACGCATCAATTATATCAGAAGCTATAATTCCCCTATAACCTTTGTTAACTGCTACCGTGTCCGCGCACAGTCCATGGACAAAGACAGCGCATGCCGCAGCAAAAAAAGCCTCCATGCCCTGAGCAGCAAAGCTGCAGATCATGCCGGTAAGCACATCTCCCGTTCCCGCTGTCGCCAACCCGGGATTTCCTGTACGGTTTACCAAATGCTTACCGGAAGGGTCTGCTATCACGGTATTGGCGCCTTTTAGGACAACGACGGCATCCAGGTCCTTTGCAGTGCGAATGGCTGTGCCGCTACGGTCTTGCTGCACTTTTTCAACAGTGATCCCCAGAAGCCTGGCCATCTCTCCAGGATGCGGGGTCAAAATAATTGGGTTCTTTTTTTTGAGCAGAACAGCCGTATCGTCCGCTATAGAGTTCAGCCCGTCCGCATCTATTATCAGCGGGCAATTTAGGTCGGTCTTTATTAGGTCTTTTAGAAGGCGCTTTTTACCTTTACCTATGCCTGGCCCCACGCCTGCCGCTTTCAATTTATAGGATGCTGCTTTTTTGGGGGCAACATCCGCCAGTGTTATGATCTCCGGAACAGAGACATTTATGTAGTTCTGTATCTCGGCCGGGACAGAAAGATAAACAAGTCCGGCCCCGGAACGAAGCGCAGCCATGCCCGCCAGCATTGCAGCGCCGCTCATGCCTTTTGACCCCGCAAATATCATCACCCTTCCATTGTCGCCTTTATTGCAGTCGAACCTTCGCTCCGGAAGGCATCTCTTCACATATTCGACATCAATAACATTTGGTCCATTTTTTGATCGGGAATTGGAAATTTGACATTGGAAATTATCGTATGGTATTCCTATATCCGCGACCACAAGCTTGCCGATCTTTGATGGCGCAAAGTCCTTGACCATTCCAACTTTTGGCAGATGAAAGGTCACGGTCAGGTCAGCCTCAACACATAAACCCCTTGGGTTTCCGCTGTCGGCATCAAGGCCGGAGGGTATGTCGACCGCCACCACTTTGAATCCCTCAGTACGCTTTCCGCTATTGATCAAGGTTATAACCTCGGCATAAACACCTTCGGGATTCCTATCTAGGCCAATACCAAACAAGCCGTCTATAACCAACCTGCAGCCCTTAAGCATCTGAGGAAGCGCGCTTATGTTGTCTTTTTCGGCTTCAAACATCCTTACTTCCATACCGCTATTTTTAAGGTATCTTGCCGCGATCCTTGCATCCCCTCCGTTATTCCCTTTTCCGCAGACTACACAAACGCGTTCCGGGCTGCCGATATTGTCCTTTACCGCGTCAAAGACCTTTTTGCCCGCATTTTCCATAAGCACTGGCTGCGGAATGCCAAGCTCTTCTATGGCCCACCGGTCCAGGGCCTTCATTTCTTTGGAGGTTATTGGTTTGCAGTATTTGTTTAACACAATAATGCTTGGGTCAAGGGTGTAGGGGCAATGGTATAGTAGACGGGTTTCCGACTTGACCCTTGCCCCTTGACCCTTGGCTCTTTAATCAATATATATTCCGCACCTGTGTTTGTCAATAAGTTTTAATATGCTATTATAGTGATATCACAATGTAAGTGAAAGGAACATGAATGGAAGAAAGCAAGAAGGACCATCTTATCCAGAAACTCCGCGATAAGTGTGACGCGAACAACAATATAAGCCAGGACCTTTTTAAGAAATACAACGTCAAAAGAGGACTGAGGAACGAGGACGGCTCCGGCGTTCTTGTGGGCCTCACCAAGATCGCATCTGTTATCGGCTATGAAAAGATCGATGAGGACCTTATCCCGGTGGAAGGCCACCTTTCTTACAGGGGTATAGACCTTTTTGATATAGTCTCGGGTATCCAGCAGGAGGACCGATTCGGCTACGAAGAAGTGGCCTACCTTCTTCTGTTCGGCGAACTGCCAAAAAAAAGGGAGTTCAGGGACTTTCTTGACGAGTTCTCCCTCCAGCGCCATCTACCCGAGAATTTCACGCGGGATATAATCCTTAACTTCCGCTCAAGGAATATAATGAACAGCCTGGCAAGGGCTGTCCTGGCACTTTACAGCAGCGACGACAATGCTGACGACCTGTCGCTGGAAAACCAGATAAGGCAGGCCATTTCCCTTGTGGCCAAATTCCCGGTCATAATAGCCCATGCCTATCACGCAATGCATTCAAAGTTCAGCGGGGCCACTCTTTTCATCCAGCCGCCGAATAACGAACTGATGACCGCCGAGAACTTTTTCTACATGCTAAGAAAGGACCATGCCTTCACAAAAACGGAAGCAAGCGTTCTTGACATTGCGCTCATCCTGCACGCTGACCACGGCGGAGGCAACAATTCAACATTTGCCACAAGAGTCACCTCCTCCAGCGGAACGGATGCTTATTCGGCCATAGGAGGTGCTATTGCCTCGCTAAAAGGTCCTCTTCACGGAGCAGCCAACCTCTATGTCATGAACATGATGGACGACATAAAGAAGAACGTGAAAGACTGGAACGACAAGGACGAAATAAAGAATTACGTGTCTAAACTTATAAGATGCGAAGCCGGGGACAGGGCCGGGAAGATCTACGGGTTTGGGCACGCGGTATACACAAAGTCCGACCCGAGGGCTGTGATATTAAAGGAATACGCAAAGAAGCTCGCAAAAGAGAAAGGGATGGAAAAAGAGCTTGCTCTTTACCTCAATCTCGAAGAACTGGTACCCGCGACTTTTGCCGAAGTCAAGCAGTCAGCAAAGATAATCTCTCCGAATGTGGACTTTTTCTCCGGGTTCGTCTACACCTGCCTGGGGATCTCGCCTGACCTCTACACTCCCCTCTTTGCTATGGCGCGCATTTCCGGCTGGATGGCGCACAGGATTGAAGAACTGATGATCTCAAAGCGCATAATCCGCCCGGCCTACAAAAGCGTCGCTTCCAAAAAGAAGTATCAGACGATGGAAAAGAGAAGATAAAAGGAGCCGACCTTTTAAGGTCGGGCCTTCAGCCCTACTGTTTCCACTCCGTAAAATGCTCTTTCCTGCTGTAGGCAGCGTATTCGTGGTCGCTTAACATTGACAGTGTCTTTGTCGGGCACACATCAACGCACTGCCCGCAGCAGATGCAACGGTCAAGGTATATGTGGAGAGTGAACTTCTTTTCTGGGGTGTCCTGCTTAATGACCTTTATGGCATCCGCGGGGCAGTCCCGCGAACACATTTTGCAGCCTATACATTTTTTTATATCCGCCACCAGCTTGCCCCTAAAGTCCGCGGGAACAGGGAATTTTTCCGCGGGATAGAGATTAGTTGCCGGCTTATTAAAGAACTGCCTCAGCACTTCCGGGACCAAAGAACCTAGCATTGATCTCTCCTTACATCCAGATCTTGGCGGCCGCTATCAAAAGGTACTGCAGGACCGCAGCCGGCACCAGGTATTTCCAGCAAAAATCTATCATCTGGTCTATCCTTATCCTGCCAAAGGACGCCTTTACCACTGCCACAAACGCCACTACTGCAAAGGTCTTTACAAAGAACATAAGCGCGCTGAGGAAAATATTTCCGTATGAAAACCCGCCCAGATAAAAAAGGCTTATGAGGGAAGCCACAATAACGAGTTCTATATCGAACATCAAGCGGAAAATGGCCAGTTTTCTGCCGGTGTATTCGCAGAAAGGCCCGTCAACGATCTCTGTCTCGGCCTCCGGAATGTCAAAAGGTATCCTCTCCAGTTTTCCGACCAGTGCCACCAAAGCCACAATAAAACCTATCGGCTGGTAAACTGCTATCCAGACATGGCTTGCCTGAAAGGCCAGAATAGAAGAAACGCTCCAGCTCCCCGCAAGGATCGCCGGGCCCAGAAGCGACATAAGCAGCGGAACTTCGTAAGAAAAAAGAAGCAGTGTCGCTCTCATGGCACCTACCGAGGCAAAATAATTGACGCTGTACCAGCCTCCCAGAAAGATAGCAAAAGTGGGAACCGTTAGCAGGTAGGCAAGAACGACCAAATCCCCTTCAAAAGAGAAGAGCGCCGGCACTGTCAAAGGTAAAAAGATAACAGTGGTCAGAACTGCAGCAAGCGCTATTATCGGGGCGGCCGCGAACATGAAACGGTCAGCCTTTTCGGATGTAATGTCCTCTTTTGCGAACAATTTTATGAAATCGGCAAAAGGCTGCATCCAAGGCGGCCCTACCCTGTTCTGGAGCCTGGCAACTATCTTTCGGTCGGCCCACTCAAGGAGAAGTCCGTATATCACCAGGAATGCAAATCCCGGAAAGACAAGCAGATAGAATATCTTATATAGTTCGTTCATTTATCCTTATACCAGTTTATTCCATAGGCCCTTAACTGCTGCCAGTTCATTTCCCTGTTATTTCTGGCGCCTTCAATCCTTACCATCCTGTCCGCACACGAGAAGCATGGATCTATCGCGGCAAGGATTATAGGGATATCCGCAATGTTATAGCCCTCCAGCATATACTTGACAGGCAGCACATTTCCCAGAGACGGGGCCCGCACTTTTACTCTTTCCGGCTTTTCGGTGCCGTTGGATTTGATGTAGTGCACCAGTTCCCCCCTGGGTGTTTCGTACCTTGCAAAAACCTCGCCTTCAGGAACTTTTCTTGGAGCTTTTACCGCTATAGGGCCTTCCGGCAGATTGTCTATGGCATACTTTATGATCTTACAGCTCTCCAGAACTTCGCCGATCCTGACCAGGGTCCTGCCAAGGACATCGCATTTGTCGGAAGTGACCACCTCAAAAGGTATCTCCCCGTAGGCCGCATAAGGATCGTCCCTTCTTGCATCAAGCGGCACTCCCGAGCCTCTGGCAGTGGGTCCGCAGGCCGCCAGTTTTTCGGTCACATCTTTCGGTATGACACCCACATCTTTTACCCTCATCATGAAGGTTTTTTCCTGTATACCAACATTCAAATAATAGATGACCTTTTTTTCAAGCGCGTCTATACCTTCTTTGAGTTTCTGTCCCTGGTCCTTTGTAATGTCCCTTCTTACTCCTCCAATGGTATTCATCGAGTAGTTGACCCTGTTGCCCGTGGCAAGTTCCAGCAGGTCCATTACGATCTCCCTGTCCCTCCAGCTATACATGAACATTGTGTCGTAGCCGACTTCGTGGGCGGCAACGCCCAGCCAGAGGAGGTGTGAATGTATCCTCTCTAGTTCTCCGACAATGGTGCGTATATACAGAGACCTTTTGGGGACTTCCAGCCCCATGAGTTCTTCTACCCCCTGGCAAAAGACCGTTGCATGGGAATGCGAGCAAATACCGCAGATGCGCTCCACCAGATAAAGCGCCTGGATATAGGTCCTTTCCTCGCAGCCCTTTTCTATCCCCCTGTGGCTGTAGCCCAGCCGGATGTCCGCGCTAACCACCTTTTCACCGTCAACATCGAACGAAAAGAACTCGGGCTCCTTAAGCGCGGGATGCTGCGGGCCTACCGGAAAAGTTATGTCCCCTGTGTGATGCATGATATTTTTACTCTCTCCATTTTCTTAACAGGCCGTCATTGAATGATTCCGGCAGCATGCTTATATTCCAGTCTTTCCTTAACGGGTACTGGTCCTGCGGCCAATTCTCTGGGATTATGAGCCTTCTGCCGTCAGGTATATTGTTCACCTTTATTCCCATCATGTCCTGAATTTCCCTTTCGTGTACCAGGGCTCCCGGCACAATGTCCGTGATCGTATCTATGCGGGGATCGCTGCGGTCAACCTTGACCGCCATAGAAACACCCGTGTTCTTTCCAAAAAGATTATAGATCACTTCAAATTCTGTCCTGTTATCGATTGCGGTAAGAGTGCTTAAATGGCTGTAGCCAAGGTCCTTCATCAGGTAGACCAGAACATCCTTGAACTGGCCGCCTGTCAGCCTGAAATATATCCTTGCTTTACGCGGGCTCTTAAAGTCCGCTATCACTGCCGGGAACTTTGCTTCCAATTTTGCCAGAATATCTTCGTTCATCTATGCCCCCTGTATCTTTTTGAGCAGTTTTACCACTCCGTCAATTATCGCATCAGGCCTCGGAGGACAACCGGGTATATAAACATCCACCGGCACCACCGAGTCGATCCCCTGCAGGTTATTGTAGCAGCCGCGGAATACGCACCCGGAGCAGGCGCAGCTCCCTATTGCTACGACAAATTTCGGCTCCGGCATCTGGTCATAGACCCTTTTGAGCCTGCTTTTGCTGTGGTGGTTGACCGGTCCTGTTGCCAGCATCACATCAGCGTGCCTGGGGGTCCCTTTTAGCACTATCCCGAACCTCTCGACATCAAACCTCGGGGTCAGCGCCGATACTATCTCTATATCGCAGCCGTTGCAGGAGCCGGAGTTGAAATGGACCGCCCACGGAGATTTGATCCTTGCCCACTTTATCAGGTTCTTAAGCATTTATTTTAATTGAAGCGCCGCAACAGCCAGCGCCACTCCTCCTATATAAAAGAATACGGGCAGCGGAGAGACCCCATGCGAAAGCGTAGCTATCGTCAGGGCCGCGACATCTATTATCGTAAAATAGAGCGCGATATGAAAGAACATAGCCGCGTTCGGATTGTGCTTTTTCTGCGGGAGGTCTTCGCCGCAGGCATACATTTTTATTTTACCACTTTGGCCCCCCGGTTTTGGAGCGATAAGTCCCGCACCTTTATAAATGAGCCAGGAAAGACCAAGAAAAAAAACAAAGATCCCTACAGGAGAAAAGACTGTCTCCATCATTTAAGCACCCCCATAAGACCGTAGGCATTGCCGACCGCTCCGTTAACAACGAACAAACCCAGGTCCGGCCACAGACCAAGAGCTAGGACAGAAAGTGCAAGCAGCACCAGCGGCGCCATTACGGATACCGGCGGGTGTTTTGCCGATGCCACGAACTCGCTCTGCCTGCTGCTGTACATTCTGTTTATCGCGGGCAGATAATACCCCAAAGAAAGAACGGAATTAAAGATAGCGAACGCCGAAAGAAGATAGCCTTTGCCTCCCGCCGAAATTCCGGACAAATATATCATCCATTTGCTCATAAAACCTGAAAGCGGAGGAACACCCGCAAGGCCAAGGCACGCCACAGCAAACGCCAGGGCCAGAACTGGCATCTTTTTTGAGAGTCCGCTCAGGTCATCAAGATAGACGGTCCCGCAATAATGGATAGCGGCTCCGGCCGCAAGAAAGGCCAGCCCCTTCATTCCCGCATGTGTTATTACATGGAACAGCCCGCCCTCCATCCCGGCAACCGACAGGTAATGCATCCCTATCCCGATACCAAGAACAATGTAGCCCATTTGCGCTATAGAGGAATAAGCCAGCATTCTTTTTATCCTCTTTTGCGGAAGCGCCATCAGGTTCCCAAAGAACATTGAGATCACTCCAAGGACTATCAGTACCGAACCCGTATCAAGCCCGAGGAAATAAAGCGCAAAGAGCGTTTTAAGCAGTGCAAAGAGCCCGGCCTCGATCACGATCCCGGAAAGCATTGCCGAGATACCGGACGGGGCCTCGGAATGGGCATCCGGAAGCCAGCTGTGGAACGGAACAAGCGCCGCTTTTACGGAAAAGCCTGCAATGAACAGAACTGCGGCAAAGGCAAGAGGGATGCCGGAACCTATCATAAGGCGTGTCTTTAGAGTGAGAAGGTCAAGGGAGCCGGTATAGCCAAAAACGATCGCAATACCAAGAAGCACGCACATGGAGCCGGTAGCGCTCATCACTATATATTTGAACCCTGCCTCAAGACTTTCCCATCTTTCTTTTCTGAAAGAAACAAGGATATATGAGGCAACGCACATAAGTTCAAAGAAAACCCACATATTGAAAAGATCGGTCGAAGCGCCCAGCCCCACGATCGCGCCCGTCATTATTAGGAGAAGCGGATAGTATTTATCCTGCGACAGGTCATGCTCCATATATCTGTAGGAGTACACCGCTACCATTAGGGCCAGCGTAACCGCCGTAAAGCCAAGCAGCAGGCTGAGGTGGTCAAACCTGACCGCGGCAAAATAATAAAAGAGGTTGACCGGATAATGCACCGCGGCACCCGAACTTAGCATGACAAAGATAATGGCAAGGCTTGCCAGAGCAAGAACAAGAGACACACATGCCGTTATGCAGCCCGCAAGGCCTTTATTGGGACTAAGCCTGGAGATCAGGAATGTCAGAAAAGCCCCGCAGAACAATATCATCAAAGGCATTAGTGCCGCCATATTATACTCCCAGCATCTTTATGGAAAGTCTTACAAAAGATGAGACATAACCCGGGAACAATCCTATTAACAATGTCGCAAGAGCAAGAAGAACCATCGGCACATAGACAAGATATCCAGGCCTTTCCCCTGCTGCCGGCTCCTTTTCACCAAAGAACACAGCTGCGACAAACCTTAAGGCGTATGCCGCCGTCAGCACTATCCCCAGGACGGAAAGAGCGGCAAGCCAGGGATATGCGCTCATAAAGCCGCCTGCAAAGATCATCCACTCGCTCTGGAACGCTCCAAAAAGCGGAACCCCTGAAATGGCCAGGCAGGCAACAGAGCCCAGCAAAGCCAGAAAAGGCAGAGCCCTTGCCAGCCCGCCCAGCTGCTCGGTATTTTCGTTTTTTGCCGAAAAGAAAACAGCACCCGCCGTCATGAAGAGAAGGGCTTTTATTACACTGTGATTAACAAGATGGAATGCCGCCCCGGAGATCCCCAGGGCCGTAGCGGTGGCCGCGCCAAAAAGCACATAGCCCATCTGCGAGATGGAGGAATAAGCGACGAGTTTTTTGATGTTCTTTTCCACATATGCCAGCGAAGCTCCGTAGAGCTGGGAAATGACCGCCAGGGACATCATAAGAAGCAGGTACGGCTCAACAGAGACCCTTGGCATCACTCCAAAAAGGAACCTCAAAAGACCGTAGATACCCGCATTCATCATGACCGCGGACATGAGCACGGTTGCAGGATAAGGAGCATTAACATATGTTTCCGGAAGCCAGCTGTGCATCGGGAACACAGCCAGTTTTACAGCAAAACCAAAGAAAAGCAGAAGAGACGCTATCTTAAGCGGGAACAGCGCTACTGCCGGGAGCATATATTTTATGGAAAGCATATCGGTGGTCCCGGTAAGGGAGAACAGCATAAGAAAAGCGAACAAAAGAAGTACCGCTCCCAGATGGGTAAAAATGAAATACTTTACCGCTATGGCGAACGACCTTGCTTTATCTGCCCCAAAGTAAGCGACAAAAGCAAAGGTCGGAAGAAGCATCATCTCCCAGAACAGGTAAAAAAGGATAAGGTCGGAAGAAAAGAAAACCCCGGTAAGGCCGGCAAGAAAAAGCATGACCAGGGAGTAAAATGCCCTGGAATTGAAGTCTTTTTCGTTCTTAAAATAACCCAGCGAATATATGACGGCTAAAAAGGCGACCACGGATGAGACTGCCGCCGCCATCATCGAGAGCCCGTCGCAATAAAAGCCTCCCTTGATGCCGACCAGTTTTATCCACTCCCCCGTTATAGAGACGGTCTTATCAAAAGGAGGAAAAAATAGAAGCAATAAAGCTGCGGCCATCGACGCAAAAGCAAAAACACAGGCCCATACCCCGGAAGAAAAGAACCCTCTGTCCCTGCCGAAAAGGAATATCAGCACGCTCCCCAAAAAGGGAAACAGAAGCACAAGGGATGTAAGAACAAAAATATCCATCACCGCCTCCACACTATCATCCAGACAACCAGGGCAAGGCCAAGGACCATTCCGGAAAGGTTAAGATTAAGCTCTCCGGTCTGCACTTTCCTGAGACTGGAAGAAAAGGAATAAAAAACGCTTCCGACAGCATAATTGAACCTGTTCAGGATGCCTTCGTCCAGGATCCTTGAAACAGACGCGGAAACGGAAATAAAGCTCCCTATCAAAGCCCCGTAGAGGTCATCGAACCAGAAGCCCCGTCCGGCAGCATAAAGATAAGGTCGGGCAGCAAAACCCAGCAGGGATAATATCCTTCGTCTGAAATAATAAGCGGCAACCCCCGTGGTTATAACGGCCAGAGAAAGTATAGTTATGCTGCTAAAAAATATCTCGCGCATGAACTCCGAAAAAGCAAGATGCTCGACATGAATGCCGGACAGATGCAGGCTGCTTGAAAAAGCCGGCGCCAAAAGCCAACTAACGAAAGAGGCAAGCGCCAGCAACGCCAGCGGAAGGCTCATCTGCCACGGAGCATCATGGCCATGGGCTTTAGAGCCGGCACCGAGAAAAACTTTTGAATAAGTGCGAAGTGTATAAAGGATCGTAAAGACCGCGGCAATGCATATAAGGATAAAAGGAAGGGTCTCTTTGGATGCATAACCCGCCGCCAGGATAAGGTCTTTGGAAAAGAAACCGTTAAGGATGGGAATGCCCATAAGAGCAAGGGCGCCGGCGCCGAAGCAGAGCGCTGTCAACCTCATCCGGCCAAAAAGGCCTCCCATGGAATCTATGTTCCTTGTGCCGACGGCATGGATAACGGCGCCGGCGCACAAAAAGAGAAGGGCCTTGAAGATGGCATGGCTCATCAGATGGAACTGCGAGGCAAACAGCCCGCCCGCCCCTATAGAGAACATCATAAAGCCTAGCTGGCTGACGGTAGAATAAGCAAGTATCCTTTTAAGGTCCTTCTCGGAAAGTGCCATGGAAGCAGCAAGGATGGCGGTGAGCGCTCCCACCCAGGCCAGTGAAGTTGTCCAGTAAGGAACTTCATGAAAAAGAGGAAATACCCTTGCCATAAGATAGACGCCTGCATTGACCATGGTGGCGGCATGGATTAGAGCCGAGATCGTGGTGGGAGCCTCCATGGCATCGGGCAGCCACACATGAAGCGGCGCCTGAGCCGATTTGCCTATCGCCCCCAGCATAAAGCCGAAGGCTGAAACGGCAAGAACAGCCGAAGGCAGCATCCCTAGTTTTGCGGCTACCTCAGCCATATTGAAAGTGCCTGTATATACATATAATAGAAGGATGCCGATAAGAAGTCCGATATCCCCCACCCTGGTCGTCATAAAGGCCTTGATGCCTGCGCGGACGGCTTTGGGGTCCCTGTAGAAAAAACCTATAAGGGCATATGAACACAGCCCAACTATCTCCCAGAAGATGTAAAGAGTGAGGAAGTTATCGGAAAGCACGAGCCCTATCATCGAGCCGATAAAGAGCAGTACCAGGCTGTAATACCTGAGAAGGCCGTCCTCTTTTTCCATGTATTTTACAGAATAAAGCACTATCAAGGCGCCGATCACGGCTGCAACGCACACAAGGTTGACCGATAATGCATCAAGGGTGATGCCGATATTTATGCCCGGCAGCCATTCGAAAGAAAAAGCGCTTCCCTGACTTATCTGCGGTATAAGCATCAGCGAAAACACGGCAGTTATCATGGCCGCAAGGACAGCAAAAGCATTCCTGAACCCGCCTCCAAAGAGCTGGGCCGCCGGCACCAGGGCCGCTGACAAAACTGGCACTAAAATAACAAGCGCGCCAAAAACCATATTATCCTTTCAACTTATTAAGATGCTTGACATCCAGGGAGCGGTTCTGCTTAAAAAGGTTCATTATCAGAGCCAGAACAATGGCCGTGACCACCACTTCAATCACTATAATAGTGACGACCAGGGACTGGGTTATCGAGGTGTTGCCGTGAAGATAGCCGAAGCTGATAAAGGCAAAGCTCGCCGCCCTTGCCATTATCTCTATTCCTATGATCATCCTGATCATGTTGGAGGTCCTTAGAACACTGGCAAAGCCGATAAAGAACAGGACAGCAGAGCCCGCAAGATTAAGGTCTATATTGGGAAAAGGCAGGTTCATTGCTTGTTCCTTTCGGCAAAGAAAACCAGTATGCCCATTGCAGCAGTAAAGATCAGCACTGCCTGGACTATGGTGTCGAGCTTCCTGAAATTCCAGAGGACATGGTGAAAATCGCCGAGGTTGATTATCGCAAACGGAAGGGCCGGGACCGAGTAAAGAGATAGTCCTATAACAAGGAACGAGAGCAGCAGCAGTACCGCGGACAAAAGGAGAACAATGTTCTTCACGCTCATTTTCTTTGCCCGTCCTCGTCATTGGTCATGCTGACGACCGTAGAGAACATTACGGTGATAAGGCCTGCGCAGACAGAGAGCTCAAATACGGCGGCATAGGGGGAGTTCATCTTAAAAAAAGCTATCGAGAGAAGTATGCTCAGTATCCCGAGACAGATACCGGCCTTGAGAAGGTCCTTCAGCAGGACCGCGCCTGCCGCGCTTAAGACTAACCCTGTCAAAAGTATAAGGTTCATTTCGTCCTTTTCAATAAAAATCCGCCTCCGTCGGCGGACTACACTGGAATTATAACGGAAATAGAATTTGTATTCAAGCCGGTCGGGGTTCTTTATGCCGGGGCGGACAAAGAGTCTGCTATGATCAGCCCGGCTTTTTCAAAAAAATAGGCTTCAAACGAAAGCCCCAGTTTATCAGTTCTAAAATAGTGCGCCCCATAGTATGGAGCCCCCGCATCACAAGCACCAGAAACATACCTCCGACCATTTTTTAGCCATGAGGAAACAAGAGCGTCTCCCGTTCTTTGAGCAAGAGCTCCGTTGGCAAACACCATAACAGGAGGGAACAATTCTGCTATCGGATAAAATGCTCCGGGACTAAACTCTAAAAGGGGAACTGTGTCATCAGCATTGAATTCTTTGGGTCTTTCTATTGCCCCATTTTTGTCATACGCATAATTTGCACCTTTATTGTAGACTACGAACGAATATGGGCTAATAGAAAGATCTCCCCTTTTGTTCAACAGCTCAATATAATCCCTATACCCGCGATAAGCTTGTGGAACATGCCCAATGGGTGTGTTGTCGCGTGTTGTATCCAGAACAACCACAATATGTTCTTTTTGGACAAATCCCGCGGTACTTTCCCTCAATATCCTAAATACATCGTCATAAAGGCAGTTGGAGCTGACCTTTTCGCTATAATGCACAACTCCCGCGTCATCAAGAACATGTTCCATGTTCCGCAAAAGATATCCCCCCTGGGTCAGATTAGCTATAACATGTATGGGGACCCCCAGATCGTTCGCCCTTTGGACCGAAGGAGCTATAAGGTGTGAACACAAAAGGCGTGATTCCATTGCCACACAAAGCGCGTTATCATGCGCGATCCTTGCATATTTATTGTCAAACGGAACACAGGCTTCCACAGTCCGCACCTGCCGCATTGTCACTCTTGGCCTCAGATTTAATGGCACACCTTTCATCGCCAGGACTCCTTTGAAAGTTTATCTTCAGATTTTTACGGGGATTTCAGCAGCGCGGCTATTGCAGATTTATGGCCCGGATCATCTTACGCAAGGCTTCTTCAACTTCCCGAGATATGCCGTCTCCCGCTCTCATGCTCTTTGGCTGGATCCCGAACAATACCACCACTGCTCCGGTCTCTTGTTCTAAATAATCAACAAATACCGACAGCGGAAAAGAATGAGTGGAAAACCCGGCACCTTCTATCTGTTCCTTATCCAATATTTTTGCACCGCCAGGCTCTCCTCCAAAGTCTGCGGCATCAATTATCAAGATATGGGAAGCTTTTGTCTTTTTTATCGGCCCCGTAAGGTTTTCGGGTGTTGTTCCGCCGAGAAAGACCTCAACCTTAGGATTGTTCAATGTTTTTTGCAGCTCTTTGGCAATAAACATCCCTGCGGCATCATCCCCGTTCATTTCGTTGCCGACGCCTATAACGACAAGTTTTGTATAGCCTGTTATTTTATTTTTGAGTTCCTGAACTGACACTGCTTAACACCTTATACATCCTTTTAAGGATGTCTTTAAGTTCGCTCTCCCTGGTTGAAAGCGGCAGATACAAATACACCACATTTCCTATGGGCCTCAGGATCAGACCGTGCTTTAGCCCTTCCTTATAGATCCGTTGTCCTATCCTATCCTCAAAAGCAAATGGTGTTTTTGCGGTTTTGTCCCTGACAAGCTCAACTGCCCCGATCAGGCCTTTACATCTGACATCCCCGACAAAAGGAAGGCTTCTTAATCGGGAAAGTCCTTTCTTGAGTAGTCCGGAAAGTTTTTTTGCCTTTTGCAGGGTCTTCTCCTGCCTGAAAAGCTTTAGGCTTGCCAGAGCCGCGGCGCAGCCTATGGGATTTGCCGTATAAGTATGCCCGTGATAAAAGGACTTGCGTTTTTCATAGTCCGCATGGAATGCCATGAATACCTTTTCTGTTGTAAGAGTTGCGGCAAAGGGCAGGGTCCCGGAGGTTATCCCCTTGGAAAGGCACAGAAAGTCGGGTGATACTTTGGCCCATTCACAGGCGAACATTTTGCCGGTGCGGCCGAATCCGGTAGCCACCTCATCCAGGATAAGATGAACATTATATTTTTTGCAAAGTTGCGCGGCTCTTTTCAGGTATTCATGAGGATAAATGATCATTCCTCCCGCGGCAAGAACGATGGGCTCCATTATTAAAGCAGAGATCTCCTTTGACCTTCTTTTCAGCAGAACTTCAAGAGGCTTAATACAGTCTATAGAACACGATACCCTTTCTTTCTTCATAGGACACCTGTAACAATAAGGGGTGGGCGCGCTGAAGGATCTAAAGAACAGAGGCTTGAACAGTTTATTAAAAACATCCACTTCGCTTACGCTCATAGCCCCTGCGGTATCGCCGTGATAACCCAGCTCAAGGCAGACGAACTTTTCTTTGGTCCTTACCCCCCTATTCTTCCAGTATTGGAACGACATCTTAAGCGCGGTCTCGACAGCTGTTGAGCCGTCATCCGAATAGAACACCCTGGCCAGTCCTTTTGGAGCAATTGAGATCAGCTTTTCCGCAAGTTCAACCGCCTTTTTATGCGTGAACCCCGCGAACATTACATGGTCCAGCTTCTTTATCTGGGACTTTACCGCTGCGATTATTTTTGGGTGGCAGTGCCCGTGGACATTGCACCACCAGCTTGAGACCGTATCGTAATAGAATTTTCCCTTTTCGTCAAAAAGCTTTACACCCTTTGCCTTTTCGACCAATACAGGAGGAAGTGTTTCATGGTCCTTCATCTGCGTAAAGGGGTGCCAGTTGTATCTTAGATCGCGTTTGATCCATCCGCTCATGTTATTGCAGTTCATCCTTTATATGGCAGCGTTCCAAGGACCGGGACCCCGGCCAGTTCACTTATTATTAAGGGATTATCCTTAAGTATCTTTGGGTCCTGGTCCTCCTGCATATTGTTGAACACTATCCCAAGTATCTTTATCTTTCTTTTTTTCAATGCTTCAACTGTCATAAGCGTCTGATTTACCGTGCCAAGCCTGTTTGCCGCGACAATTACGGCCGGCAATCCCAACTCTTTTACGACATCGATGACCAGGGTCTTTTTGTTCAACGGCACCAGAGCGCCCCCCACCCCTTCCACTATCACATGATCAAACATTTTTGAAAGTTTCTTAAATGAGGTCTTTATCTTCTGCACATCTATTTTTTTCTTCTCGAGCCTGGCCGCAAGATGGGGGGACGAAGCATGCTTAAAACTGTAGGGATTGACCAGATCAATGATATCCTTAACAGCTCTTTTGGTTTTTCCTGCCATCTTAAGATGCTGCGCTATGTCAGGAGAAAAACCTTTGGAGCCGGTCTGCACCCACTTCTGCGTGACCGCGTTGATGCCTTTGTCCAGCAGTTCGTTATAGATTTTTCCCGTAAAATAGGTCTTGCCCACAGCGGTATCCGTCCCGCAGATAAAAACAGCCTTCATATTTGAGCCTCGCAAAAGAAGATCTGGTAAGTTGCCTCGAGCCCCTTATGTTTTTCTTTATAGAGCTCCTCCATTTTTTTCAGCGCCTCCTTGCCAAGGTACCTCGTCCCCATAACTCCCTGTCCCTGAGTCCCGGTGTATTTGATCTTAGTCAGAAGGTCCTTGAGAGACCTGTTCTTTTCTTTCAGTATTTCTTCTTTTATTGCCGTTTTTTTGAACACCCGTGCCAGGATCTTCGCCAGTTCCGTCTTTCCGTGGAACGCTTTTGAACTTATAAAAATGTTCTTTTGCAGGCAGGACCGTAGCGTCCAGTAGAGCTCGTGGAATGTCAGGGGGCCAAAGATCGAAAACATCATCCTTCCGCCCGGACCAAGCAGTTCCTTAAAGGACAGCAGCGCTTTTTCCAAGTCCCTGAACCACTGGAAAGCCGCATTGGATACAATGAGGTCAAAAGGAGCTGCCGAGGAGAATTCTTCCGCATCAGCAACAATGTACTCGGCATCGCCCACCTTTTTCTTCGCCTCCAGTATCATTTCGTCTGATATGTCCAGAGCGTAAATGCGCGCCGATCTATATTTGCCTCTCAGCATTTTTGTAAGCAGCCCGGTCCCGCATCCGATATCAAGTATCTGATGCGCGCTCTCCGGAAGCATCCCGATCAGCTTCTGTGCAGCCTGCTGCTGAACTCCGGCATACCTGTCATAGGTCTTGGCATACCTGGAAAAGTTGCGTTTAACAGTCTCTTTTGCCGTCTTGGGCATAGAGATAATGATAACAAATCGCAGGCGATCTATGGGAACGGTATATGTCCTGCCCCTTCGACAAGTTCAAAACTTGCTCCGGGCAGCTTTTTCTTTAGTTCTATAACTTCTTTGGCCGGCACTATCCGGTCATTGAGGCCGTAGATAAAGGACGCCTTGGTATTTTTTAGCGCTTCCGTATCAAGCGGGTTTGCGACCAGATAGTCCAGTCCCGCATACAATTCTTCAAGAGAGAACATTTCCAGATATTCTTTCATCAATTTATCCTTGAACCATTTAGAAGCCTGTTCTTTTCCTCCGGCAAAGCATTCAAGGTAGAACTTATAAAGATATGCCTTCCTGCTTTCTTTTAGGTATCCTTTGACCTTTTCTATTCCGTCTTTTTCATATTTCTTTTTTATACTAACAAGGATCAGCTCCTCAATCATCTCCGGATGCTTGACGGCAAAGTCTGCCGCGCAGTATCCCCCAAGAGACCAGCCGAAGAGGGAGACCTTTTTAATATTGTTTTGGACGGCATACTCAAGAAATTCGGCTTCAAATGTGTTTGGGTTGAATGGCGCGGGCAGGATGTAGTCATAGGGCAGATCCAGTTTCTCGAAGATCCGGTGGTCCGTTGCCCAGCCGGGAAGAAGGATGAGGGAGGTGTCGCAGCGATTATTGGTTATCTTGAACATTTGGCCCTCACCCTACCCTCTCCCAGAGGGAGAGGGATATTATCGTACAGTTGCCTTATCCTATCAAATAATTTGTGAATACTTTGGTTTACTTCCTTATTCGTCACCCTAATAAAAGTGTAACCCTTTGATTCTATGATGTTTTGTCTTTCTTTGTCATATTCTTTTTGCTTAAGATGGATCGGACCGTCAATCTCAATAACCAGCTTCAACTCGCGGCAGCAGAAGTCAACGATAAATCCTTCTATAACAAATTGTCTTCTGAATTTGAGTTTTAAAAATTTGCTGTCCCTTAGATATTGCCATACCTTATTCTCTTCCCATCTGTGTTCTTTTCTAAGTTGCCTGGCAAATTCCTTTTTTATCTGTCTCAAAATAAGTCTCCCCCTCTCCCATCGGGAGAGGGACGGGGTGAGGGGGTATCAAAGGACCTCCGCCACCCTCTTTAACATCTCTCTGCTGTGCCCGAAGTTGAGAGAAAACCTCAGCCTCGCGCTGCCCTTTGGCACGGTAGGATGCCTTATCGGAAGGACCCAGAAGCCGTTCTTTTTAAGAGAGTTAGAAAGCTTGACCGCCGCAGCGTTCTCTCCTACAACTACAGGAACGATCTGCGAACTGCCCAGGACTTTTAGGCCTTTTTCACTTAACAAGGACCTGAAATAAGAGGAATTTCCAAGAAGTTCCCTGGCCCTTTGTCTTTCTTTTTTGACCACATCTATCGCGGCAAGATCGGCTGCCGCCACCGCGGGAGGCAGAGAAGTTGAATAGATAAAACTGCGGCAGGTGTTTATAAGATAATTCTTCATGTTCCTCGAGCAGGCAAGATAGGCGCCAAAGCTACCCAGGGCTTTGCTGAAGGTCCCCATTATCAGGTCAATTTCTTCCGACAACTTTTCCTGCTCCACAAATCCCGCCCCGGTCTTTCCGAAAACTCCCGTGGCATGAGCCTCGTCAACAAAGAGAAGAGCGTTGTATTTGTTCTTGATCCTTACAAGGTCCTCAAGGGGAGCCAGGTCGCCGTCCATGCTAAAAACAGACTCGGTTATTACAAGAGCGTGCCTGAAGTTTTTTCTGTGCCGCTTCAGGATATCCTCCAGATGCTGAATATTGTTGTGTCTGAACCTAAAATGCGAGGCGCCGGAAAGCTGGACTCCGTCTATTATGCTGGCATGGCTTAGCCTGTCCGAAAGCACCAGGTCCTCTTTGCCGCAGAGCGCGCTGATGATGCCAACATTGGCCTGGTAACCGGTATTGAATACTAGAGCAGCCTCTTTTTGCTTGAACTCGGCTGTCTTTGTTTCGAGCCCGTCGTGGACATCAAAACTCCCAGAAAGAAGTCTGGAACCCAAAGAACCGACCCCGTATTTGTCCAGGGCATTTTTTGCAGCCTCGACCAAAGCGGGATGGCTGGAGAGCCCCAGATAATTGTTAGAGGAAAAGTCGATGTACCTACAGCCTTCGATCTCTATCTCGACCTCGTTCCTTGACGAAAGATGGGTTAAAGCCCTGAAGGCGCCTTCTTCCTTTCTTGTCTTAAGGAATTCCTTTATCCGGTCTTCCACAGTTGCCCTATCTCTCTTATGAATTTTTTGTCCTCTTCCACAGACCTTCCTCTCGTGGTTAGGTATCCCCCGATCAGCATCCCGTTGGCGCCTGCCGCAAAACACATCGCCTGGTAATCCTTCATAACTGTTTCCCTGCCTGCAGCCACTATTATAGATACATCTCCGAGCATTATCCGGAAGATCGCAATTGTGCGCACAGCATCAAAAGGCGTAATGAAGTCGGCCTTTCCCATTGCTGTGCCCTTGACCGGAACAAGGATATTTATTGGGACCGAATCCACTTCGAGTTCTTTTAATGTGGAGGCCATGTCAAGCCTGTCCTGCCAACTCTCCCCCAGTCCGATTATCCCTCCGCTGCAGACCTCAAGTCCCGCCGACTTAGCAGCTTTGATCGTTGCGACCCTTTCATCAAAAGTATGTGTTGAAACTATTTTAGGATAGAAATTCCTTGAGGTCTCGATGTTATGATGATATCTGGAAAGCCCGGCAGCCTTAAGTCTTTTCAACTGTTTTTCTGAAAGAGCGCCCAACGATGCACACAATCGTATTTCTATTGCTTGCCCCGAGCGAGCGTCAGCGAGTCGAGGGGTATTTCTATGTATTTCCCTGTATGTTTCTTCAATAGTTTTGAGTTCATCTTCTGTAAGAACATTTCCGCTCGTAACTATACTGAATCTTTTAGCTCCGTTCTCCTGCGCGTGCAACGCCTCATTAGCCATGGTTTCTTTTGTCTTAAGCGGGTACACTTCTATATCGGCGCTGTGAAAGGACGATTGGGCGCAAAATTTGCAGTCTTCCGTGCAGAGACCGGACTTGGCATTTGTGATCGTACAGACATCAAGAGGCAGAGAAAGGCCCCTGCGCTTTTCGTCTGCTTTCTTGATAAGGTCCGCTATCGGCAGCTCAAGCAGTTCGCCGTAAGAGGAGTTCATACGAGCTGATCCCGATTAAACAAAAAGACGCTTACTTCTTTTCGTTCTCCGCGACAAATTTCTTGATCTCCTCGATATTCTCGAGTATCAGTTTTGCTTTTGACATCCCGAACTGGAAAGGATACTGGTCATCCTCGTTCCTTTTTAATACTATCATCGGCTTACCCTTGAACTCGGACCTTTCAACTACCATTAGTTTTTCTCCTTTAAGAACATAATATCAGAGATGCTCTCTGTTTTCAAATTGCGCTCGTCAATTGTTACCGATAGGATAAAGTCCGGGGTTTTTAGGCGGAACAAGCGTGGAAGGAACTTCAAGGTCGTTTTCTTCAAGCAGGATCACATCCCTGAGTATATCAGCCGCGGGGCCCTGTTTAATTATTTCACCGCCGTTGATCAGAACCACTTTTGAACAGGTCTCAAAGGCAAGCTCAGGGTCGCAGGTCGCTATAAGTTTTGTGCCTTCTTTTTCTCTGATCAAACCGACCAACTGGTCCTTGTGCCTTGCGTCAAGACCGGTTATAGGCTCATCAAGGCAGATTATATCTATGCCCGACACAAGAAGCTGTTCTGCCGCGGCATAGCGGTTTTCGCCCTCACTCAAAGGCCCGTGGACCTGCTGATGCAGTATTCCGGGAGATGAAAGGACCCTGACAAATCCTTCTCCGCTAAGAGAACCTTCTATTATTTTGATCAGGGTCGATTTGCCGCTGCCGTTAGGCCCTATAATGGCGACAGCTTCTCCCTCAAGGATTTCCAGACTTATATTTGAAAGGGCTGCTTCCTTGCCAGGGTAAGCATATGAAACCTCTCTCAACTCTACCGCCGTATTCATTTTTCCCAGACCTCCGCATCGTACTGTCTTACCATCCTGTGGGTAGAAAAGAAAGCGGCCTCCCCTATGCAATTGATCATCATGTCAACCCAGGGGGAGTCCTCAAGAGAGGTATTTCCAGCAGAAGTATCATAATAGAGCTTTGCCATTTCGCCTAAAGCCTTGTAGAGTTCTTTGGAGTCCTGCTCCAGGCGCAGATCGCTTTCACTTCCCATCTGCCCTTCTTTAGGAACATATCCAAAGATACGCCCAATGTTCTTGTCCTTTGCCTCAACCACCCAGCCGTCAAGAGTGCTGAGCTGAAGGACCCCGTTAACAATGGCCTTCATGCCGCTGGTCCCGGAAGCCTCAAAAGGAGGTATAGGATTGTTGAGCCAGATGTCGCTGCAGCTGGTAAGGAGCTTGCCAAAATATGTGTCGTAGTTCTCAAGAAAATAAACTCTCAGGGACTTTCTCTGCCCTCCAAGGTGCGTGATCTTTGACATCATTTCTTCTATCTGCACCGAAGCAGAAAGGTCTGCAGGATGCGCCTTGCCGGCAATTATGATCTGAAGGCCTCCCGCCTCTTTTGCTATTTTCACAAGTTCTCCGGGGTCCTGAAAAATAAGGGTAGGCCTCTTGTATCCTGCAAACCTCCTTGCCCACGAAACAGTAAGGACCTTGGGATCAAAGAACCAGGCTTTTAAAAGAGAGGCTAGCCTATTCTTGTTCTCCTGATGCGCATCCCAGAGCTCTTTCCTGAAAGCGGGGTCTTTTTTAAGCTGCATGACATTCCTGAGGAGTTCCGGGTCGGATTCTATGTCGCCAAGCTCTGCCTTGCGGTTGGCGAGGACCTTTTTTATGGGTTCCGACATCCAGGTAAAAGTATGGATGCCGTTCGTTATGCTCTTGATCTTGTCCTTGAACTGAGGGAACTGTATGTGCATCACCTCGCCGTGCTTTTTGGAAACTCCGTTAACCTTATCGCAATGCCTTATCAACAACTGGGTAAGATTTGCTACCCCGGGATTTTTGTCATCGGATCCGAGTCTTACCGTCAGACCCGCCCTTTCGCTGCCCATGGCCGCCTCTACCTCCTGCAGGCCGAACCTGTCATGCCCGGCCTCCACCGGCGTGTGGCAGGTATATCCAAATGAAGAGGACAATTCCTTTTCCGGGACCTTTAGTGCTTTTTCTATCATGGCAAAGGCAGCATGTCCTTCGTTGAGGTGGTATCTGCCGATCTTGTAGCCCAGAGCTTCCAGCGCCGCCATGCCGCCGGCCCCAAGTATCATCCTCTGTACGATCTTGGTCCAGGCATTGGTGCTGCGGTACAACTGGTCGGTATACTCTCTGAGATATTCCACATTTTCGAAAGTATTAGCGTCAAGAAGCACCAGAGGTACGACATTCTTAAGGTCGTACGAATACACATAGTATTTCCACAGTTTGAGGACAAGTTTCTGTCCGCTTAAAGCTATATCGACTTTCTTCTTGAGAGGGACCAGCCCGGGATAGGTTTCGGGGTCCCAGGTAAGCTCCTCCGGGAACTGTCCGCCGCCCTTGAACCAGAATTTTTGGCTGAAATAACCTTTGTGCCAGAGGACACCCACCGCCACCAGAGGTAGCGCAAGGTCAGCAGCTGACTTAAGCGTGTCGCCCGCAAGAACGCCCAGGCCTCCGCTGTAGATGGGAAGGTCGATCATCCTGTCCACATTGAGCCGATGAAAATAGTCCATTTGCGTCATATTGGAAAAAACTTCGTGCTCCTTGACAAAATTTGAAGGAGAGATCTTCCTTGTTGTCTTAAAAGCATGGTACACAGAAGGCGCCAGCCCGTACTCCATGGAAAAATAAGCCACGGACCTTGACGATCCTGACACCAGTTTTTCTTCCGCCTCGATTATAGGCTCAATAGGATAACCGAACCATGAGGCCTGAATGTCGGCAGAAAAACCTCCCCTTTCTTCTATCCCCGTCAGATCAACAAGCCGGTTCTTCATGTCCCTTACTGTCCCCTTTCTCTACTCTGCTCAGGGCAGCTGAAGCCAGCTTGACAGCTGCTTCCACTGTTCTAAGGTCTTTTAGATCGTTCCCGAATATGGGGATGATTATCACATTCCCCAAAAGTTTGCCCTCCCTGGTCAGCCCCATTGCATAAAAGTGCCTGACTTTGAAGAACTGATCTATGTCCTCGGCTATTTCCATAGGCACTTTACCAAGAGAGATCCTGTGGATGCCGCCTTCCACTTTCTTGAGCCGGCCGCTGGTCAGTATCTGCCGGGCTTCGCCATCAAGCTTGAACACAGTGTTCAAATAGTCCCTGCCCAGCATCTGCAGGGCTTTTTGTACCAAAGGCCCCACACCGCTGATAGCCCTGGAAGAGAACTGGTCATACATGTTGTCAAAGGAATTGACAAGGACAAAAGAATCTCCGCTGACCTTGTGCAATTCTTCTGCAATGGCCCCGTAGATATTTGCGCTCCTATCAAGGCTCATCAGCCTTTCTGCAGCAGAGGAGAACATCTCCGCTATGCTGGCATCGGAAGCAACAACAGACCGTTTTCTAAGCACAAGAAAGAAGACCGCCGCAGAAGTTGCCAGGACAAGCAGAACCAGTGCTGCAGATAGATATACCATGAAGCTATTCTATCAAATTAATCCCGCTTTACCAAATTTGATTTATCAGGGGGATAATAATAGAATGATCATGGAGAACAACAATTAACGCCTTAACCCTTCTCATTATCGCTCTCTGCGTTTTTGCCCTGGCCTACAGGTATTACGGTGCGTTTCTGTCGGCAAAAGTGCTTGTTCTTGACAAAAACAGGCAGACCCCCGCCTACGCACTGAGGGACGGGCATGATTATCACCCCACCAACAAATGGGTGCTTTTTGGCCATCACTTTGCCGCCATAGCCGGCGCCGGGCCTCTGATAGGGCCGGTCCTTGCCGCGCAGTTCGGCTATCTTCCGGGGGCCGTCTGGATAATAATAGGAGCCGTTCTTGCCGGAGCGGTCCACGATTATGTCATCCTTTTTGCTTCGGTACGGCATAACGGGCTTTCCCTGCACAAAATCGCAAGGGACTATATAGGAAAGACCACCGGGATAGCAACAGCAATAGCAGTGCTTTTTATTATCATAACCGCGCTGGCTGGGCTTTCTATCGTGGTGGTAAATGCCCTTTCCCACAGCGCCTGGGGAACTTTTGCCATCGCCGTGAGCATCCCAGCTGCCCTGTTCGTTGGGCTATATATGTATGTACTAAGAAAAGGCGATATTGTCGGGGCATCTTTAATAGGGACACTTCTCCTTCTGGCGGGGGTGTTCTTTGGATACTATATCCAAAACTCTCCTGCGGCCATGGCCTTTACTTTTTCCAAACAGCAGCTCTCGATAATCCTTCCGGTATACGGCTTCATTGCTTCCGTACTTCCTGTATGGATGCTGCTCTGTCCCAGGGATTATCTTAGTTCCTACCTTAAGATAGGGACTGTTGCTCTCTTGGGGGTGGGGATATTTTTTGTGAGGCCCGAGCTCAGCATGCCCGCCGTTACTCCGTTCATACACGGCGGAGGGCCTATAATCCCGGGCAGGGTCTGGCCATTTGTGTGCATCACTATAGCCTGCGGCGCCATCTCCGGGTTCCATGCCCTGATCTCCTCCGGCACAACGCCAAAAATGATCTCAAGCGAAAAAGACATCAGACTGATAGGTTACGGAGCGATGCTGGTGGAAGGGTTTGTGGCGTTGATGGCGCTGATAGCCGCAACCACCCTTATCCCCGCCGATTATTTTGCGATAAACTGCTCTCCGGAGGTCTTTAAGACCCTGGGAATGCAGGTAAAAGACCTGCCCGTTTTGTCCGCTATGGTGCAGGAGAACATTGCCGGGCGGCCCGGAGGCGCGGTATCGCTTGCTGTCGGCATGGCACAGATCTTTTCCGGCATACCGGGGATGAAAGGCCTGATGGGTTATTGGTATCACTTTGTCATTATGTTCGAAGCATTGTTCATTCTGACCACCGTTGACACAGGCACCCGGGTGGCAAGGTTCATTACGCAGGAGATACTGGGAAAGGTCTCAAAACCTTTTTCTGACATAAAATGGAAGCCCGGAATAGCAGTTTCGAGCTTTTTGGTGGTTTTTTCTTGGGGATATATGGTTTACAACGGGGACATCGCAACTATCTGGCCGATGTTCGGGGTGGCAAATCAATTGCTGGCTACTGCGGCTCTGATAATAGGAACAACTATAATCCTTAAGAACAGCAGAAAAAAACTCTATGCCCTGGTCACGTTCATCCCTATGGTCTTTATGCTTGCCACCACAGCGACCGCAGGCATAGAGAACATATTCTGGAACTATCTGCCGAAACAGACCTTTAACGGCAGATTGAACGCCCTGCTCTCCTGCGTGATGCTTATACTCGTCCTTATCATAGCCGTTGACGCGTTCATAAAATGGGCCGCTTACTTAAAAGAGCACGGGCTATCAGCTCAAAGCCCTGACAAAGAAGAAAAGACATCCGAAAAAGAGGAAGCATTGGAGCTTGATATATAGCAATGAGGAAGTTCCGGCCAATATTAGCATTAACTTTAACGGTCCTTGCCTTTACAACAGGATCGGCTTTTGCTGCGGAAAACCGACCGGACCTGATCCAAACAAAACCTTATTCATCATTTTCCATCCGGTTAAGATCCAATCCTACCACCGGATATTCCTGGAAGATCTCAAAGATCTCGGATAAAAGGATCGTTAAAGCCTCGGCATCCAGGTATGAACCTGACCGGCCCGTTCTTTCGGGAAGCGGAGGACAGGAGATCTGGAGCTTCAAAGCTCTCAGACCGGGAAAAGCCAGGATAGAAATGTCCTATCAAAGGCCCTGGGAAAAAGGGGTCCCGCCCGCCAGGACAAAGACCTTCAGCATAAGGGTCAGGTAGCTGTCTATGACAAAGACGCAAAGGCCTCTTATCTCAAAAGGAAAGTACATCCACGGGATCCAATGCCTTAAACTGCTCTGGATTGAATACAACAACAAGAAAGCCATCCCCGCCCCCGCCGTATTTGACCTTGAGATAATGAAACAGGGTATCGCTGTGGGAAAACTGGCCAGAGAACTTTTCCCTAACGGCATAGAAATAGAGTGGTCCAAGGACCCTTTTGAAGTGGAAAGGGCGTCTCTTGCGGCCATTAAAAAAAGAAAACCTGTTTTTGAGGCCGGGTTCACGCACCGGCGCGGCTATGCAATAGCCGATATACTGGAGCCTTCCAAAGGCGGCAGTTGGAACATAATAGAAGTTAAAAGCACCACCGATGTAAAAGAGGACCATTTATATGATGTCGCCTTCCAGAAATATGTCTGCGAAGGAAAAGGGGTAAAGATAGATAAATGCTTTGTCATGCACCTAAACAGGGATTATCACAGAGGAAAGGACCTCGACCTTAAGGATCTGTTCGTCAAATATGATGTGACGGAAAGGACCGAGGAATACAGCGCCAACACAGACCTTTTCCTCGGCAAAATGGCACTGGTAATTGACGGTAAGGAGCCTGAGGCACAGGTCGGCAAGCAGTGCAGAGGCTGTGCGCTGGAGGAAAAGTGCTGGTCATTTCTTCCCGATGACCATGTTTTTATGCTCCGCAACAGAAAGGACGCTTCCTGGGCTCTGATGGAAAAAGGCATTTTGTCCATGAAGAATATTCCGGACGATTTTGAACTGAACGACAAACACGCAATCCAGGTGGCCTGCCATAAGTCGGGAAGCCCCAATATAAACAAAGAAGAGCTCTCCGCTTTCCTTGAGCGCATTGAATATCCTCTGTACCTGCTTGACTTTGAAACCGTTGCCCCTGCAGTGCCTATGTTCCAAAACTGCAGGCCCTATGAGGATGTCCCTTTCCAGTTCTCGCTCCATGTTATCGAAAGCGCGAGCTCCAAAGCACAACACCACCAATTTCTCTGGAAAGACCGCACAGATCCGAGAAAAGCACTTCTTAAGGAACTTAAGGAGCTGCTCGCCGACAAGGGTTCGATCATGGCTTACAATGCTGCTTTCGAGATCAAATGCCTTAAGAACTGCGCCGACGCTTTTACCGAATACTCGGACTGGTTCGAAACGATAAGAACAAGGTTCATAGACCTGCTCGAGCCGTTCAAAAAGCTGGACTATTATCATCCCCGTCAGCAAGGCAGCGCCTCAATGAAATATGTGCTGCCTGCCCTGACCGGCATTTCCTACAAAGGCATGGAGATAGCCGAGGGAGGGATGGCAAGGATAGAGTACATGCGCGCCGCCTATGATGAGAACACGGCTGAAGAAGAAAAGAAAAGGATTTACGGAGCACTTGAAAAATACTGCGAACTAGACACAAAGGGGATGATCGATATCCTGGGTGTCCTACAAAAATCTGTTGGCTATCAGCCCTAGAATAATTGTCTGAGGCACCGCCACGGCAGGCAGCCAGAGAGCGGTTCTCCAACCGATATTGGCCCACAGCAGCCCTATCTCGGTGTAGTCGGTAACAACACCGGCCATTAAGAACACAAAACTGTTGCCCAGCGCGCCTGTCTGCCTAAAGATCTCAAAGGCAAGCGGCGCAGAGCCTTCCGAGCAGATCTCTATCACCGTGGCCAGCAGCAGCGTTGCCAAAAGCCCTGCAACAGTGGGCCCCATATAGTTTTGAAAGATCCCGCTCGGCACATAAGCTGCCGCCAGGCTGGAAAGAAAAGCACCAAGCATTATCCACCAAAGCACCATATCCGCCAGCGCAAGGGTTCCCTTCCACACAGCTTTGGCCCCTTCAAGAGCCGGCAAAAGACCAACCTTGACCCTGGAAAGCCTTAAAGCAGCGTCCTTCAGAATTGAAAAAGAATCCTCGACCTCTACCGTGTTAGGATTGCTGTCCACAAGGTTTCTGCCTTCAAGGAACATAAAAATGTATCCCGATATCAGGGCGATCACTACTGCGCCAAAGATTATGAACAGGGCCCTTATCCCGAAAAACCCGAACATTATCATGGTTAGAGGCAGATTGGCCCACGGGCTTGCCAGAAGGAACGCCACAACAGAAGGCGTGGAGGCTCCCTTTTTGTAAAGCTGGATGGAGATGGCCAGTATCCCGTGGCTGCAGGCAGACATCAGGAACCCCGAAATGACGGCGTAAGGAATGGTCCTTTTTTTCTTCCGTGCCAGCAGTTTGGAGATGTACTCTGACGGCACCAGCCAGTCTATCAGCCCTCCTATGAGCAGCCCAAGCAGCACCGGCAAAGCGATGACGCCTGAATACATCCACAGCGCCATGCTCAGAGGGGAAAGGGCCCCTACAAAGTTCCCAAAATAGAAAACGGCAAAATAGACAAGCGTAATGATAAAAAGCCTGTTCTTCCACAGCGGCTGCGGGGTTTGGACTTTGCAGCAGCAACCCTCTTTTTCGGGCACGCAATGTGTGTGTTCCATAAAATGCCCCCTCTCACGGTATATGATATCATGACAAAAAGGACAATTATGAAGGCGATAAAAAAGACCCTCATGGTCTTTGTTCTTGCGGACAATTTTCTCACCAACCTGATAAAGAGCCTCTTTTTTACGCCAAAATACCGGCTGACCGGAAAATGCCTCAAATGCGGCAGCTGCTGCAGGAGGATCCTGCTAAAGGGGACCCCGGCCCAGCTAAATTCGCCCCTTTTTCGATTTGTGGCAGTAAAATGGATAGAGTGGCTGTTCGAGTTCCGTTTTATAGAAGTGGACGAGGAAAGCTGCTGCTTAGTGTTTTCATGCTCAAACCAGAATGCCGACGGCACTTGCGGCAATTATTTCTGGCGCCCCAATATCTGCCGCAATTATCCGCTGATAGATCATTTTAAAGAGCCCGTCTTCCTTCCGGGCTGCGGTTTCAACTTTGAGAACTGTGATAATATATTTACGGTGCCCACCAAAAGAAAGGGAAATTAAATGCCTAGAAGAACTGACATCAAGAAAGTGCTGGTTATCGGATCGGGACCAATCATCATCGGACAGGCCTGCGAGTTTGACTACTCGGGGACCCAGGCCTGCAAAGCGCTGAGGGAAGAAGGTTATAATGTGGTGCTGGTAAATTCCAATCCGGCCACGATAATGACCGACCCCAAGATAGCCGATGCCACATATATCGAGCCTCTCAATGCCGAACATCTGGAAAAAATAATAAAAAAAGAAAGGCCTGACGCGCTTTTGCCTAACCTTGGCGGACAGACAGGGCTTAACCTGTCCTCGGAACTTCACAAAAAAGGCATCCTGGCCAAATACGGGGTCGAGCTCATCGGGGTAAAAGCCGATGCCATAGAAAGAGGCGAAGACAGAAAGGCCTTTAAGGAATCAATGCACAAACTCGGCATAGAAATGCCCAAGAGCGAGCTGGCCTACAGCGTAAAAGAGGCCGAAGAGATCGCAAAAAAGATAGGTTTTCCTTTGATACTGAGGCCAGCCTACACAATGGGAGGCACCGGAGGAGGAGCGGTCTATAATATAGAAGAATTGAGGACAGTAGCCGCCAGGGGTCTTTCGTCAAGCCCGATAGGCCAGATACTGGTGGAAGAGTCTGTTCTTGGCTGGGACGAGCTTGAACTTGAGGTGGTGCGGGATGCAAAAGGCAACAAAATAACCGTCTGTTTTATCGAGAACATAGACCCTATGGGTGTGCACACCGGCGACAGTTTTTGCGCCGCTCCAATGCTGACCGTGCCCGAAGAGACCCAGAAAAGACTTCAGGAAATGTCCTATAAAGTGGTCGATGAGATCGAGGTGCTGGGAGGCTGCAATGTCCAGTTCGGCCACGATAGAAAGTCCGGCAGGATCGTCATAATAGAGATAAACCCAAGGACCTCAAGGTCCTCCGCCCTGGCGTCAAAGGCGACCGGATTCCCTATCGCAAGGATCTCCACCAAATTGGCGGTAGGCATTACTCTTGACGAACTGCCCTACTGGAAAGAAGGCACTCTGGACAAATACAAGCCGGGCGGCGACTATGTGGTGATAAAGTTCGCCAGATGGGCTTTTGAAAAGTTCACGGAGGCCGAGGACAAACTGGGGACACAGATGCAGGCCGTGGGCGAAGTGATGAGCATAGGCAAGAACTTTAAGGAGGCCGTGCAAAAGGCTATCAGGTCGCTCGAGATAAAGAGGTACGGGCTTGGGGTCCCCAAATTCGGGTCGCTGGACCTTGCGCAGCTTAAAGCAAGGATGGCAAACCCGTCCAGCGAGCGGGTGTTCTACATATATGAGGCGCTGAAGAAAGGAATGGGGGTAGAAGAATTGTGGCAGATGACCAGGATCAACAGATGGTTCCTGGAACAGATGAAGGAACTTGCGGAGTTCGAAGCAAAAATTAGTTCATATAAAGGCGCCTTGGTACCTAAGGAGCTTTTTCTTAAGGCAAAGGAAGACGGGTTTTCCGACAAATATCTTTCGGAATTGACAAAAACCCCCGAGAAAGAGATCAGAAAGCAGAGACTTTCTTGGGGCAAAGCGGAACAGTTTGAACCCGTCCCCGTGAGCGGAGCAAGCGCAGCCTATTATTATTCAACCTACAACGGCAAGGACAATGTTCCGGTCTCGAACAATAGAAAGATCATGATACTCGGCGGAGGCCCCAACAGGATCGGCCAGGGCATAGAATTTGATTACACCTGCGTGCATGCCGCTTTTGCCCTAAGGGAAGCCGGCATAGAATCGATAATGGTCAACTGCAACCCCGAAACGGTCTCGACCGACTACGATACTTCGGACAAACTCTATTTTGAACCCCTGACGGTGGAAGATGTCCTTAGCATTTATGAAAAAGAAAAGCCGGAGGGCGTAATCGTACAGTTTGGCGGACAAACACCGCTGAACATAGCAAAGGACCTGGTGGATGCGGGAGTCAAACTGCTTGGCACCAGCTGGGAAAGCATACACACCGCCGAGGACAGGGAAAAGTTCAAGCACATCATACAGAAGCTCGGGATACCTCAGCCCGAGAGCCATACCGCGCTGTCCGAAAAGGAGGCCGTCGAAAAAGCAGGAAAGATAGGCTATCCCCTCATGGTAAGGCCGTCATTTGTACTCGGCGGAAGAGGCATGAGGATAGTTTATGACGAAAAAATGCTGATCGATTATGTAAAAACCGCAATAGAAATAACCCCCGAGTTCCCGATGCTTATCGACAAATTCCTGGAACAGGCGCTTGAAGTGGAAGTGGATGCCATCTCCGACGGACAGGATGTTTATCTGCCTGCCGTGATGGAGCACATAGAACTGGCGGGGATACACTCTGGCGACAGCGCCTGCGTGGTGCCGTCAAGGAGCATAAGCAAGGAACACCTTGCGGTCATAGAGGACTATTCAAGACGCATCGCAAAAGAATTGAAGGTCGTTGGGCTCATGAACATCCAGTATGCCATAGCCGACGGAAAAGTATATATCCTGGAGGCCAACCCCAGGGCTTCAAGGACAGTTCCTCTGGTAAGCAAGGTTATGGATATCCAAATGGCAAGGATAGCAACACAGATAATGCTCGGCAAAAAACTCAAAGACTTGATCCCCTCTTCAAAGAGGACCGTGTCTCATCTGGGCGTAAAGGAAGCGGTCTTTCCGTTCTACGCTTTTCCCGCTGTAGACCCTGTGCTCGGCCCTGAGATGAAAGCCACCGGAGAGGTTCTCGGCATGGCGAGGTCTTTTGGGCTTGCCTACTATAAATCGCAGGAAGCCGCAGGCCAAAAACTGCCGTCAAAAGGCTCCGTCTTTATCTCCGTCATTGACAGGGAAAAACCTCTCATACTGGAAACCGCAAAAAAGCTTTCAAAACTTGGTTTTATCATCAAGGCCACAAAAGGCTCAAAAGAGTATTTTGAAAAGAACAACATCAGAACCGAACTTGCAGTTAAACTTCACGAAGGCCGGCCCAACATAGCGGACGATATAGCCAACGGCAAAATTGATCTGATAATAAACACCCCTGTCGGGCGCGAAGGCAAATACGACGACAGCTACATCCGCAAAGCAGCGATCAAATATAAGATACCTTACATCACCACCATAGCGGCCGCAAATGCCGCCGCCGAAGGGATAGAAGCAATAAAAACAGGCGGCATTGAAATAAGATCCCTGCAGGAATACCACAAAAACAAAGATCAATGAATGAAAGACTGGATAAAATAAAGGACCATTTTGACGCAGAAGCAGGCATCTTTGACTCACATGTGATCAGGGTCGTACCCTATTACCTTCAAATGCTTGATGCTCTGATAAGCAACATAACCTTTACAAATGAGCGGGCTTTCTCCGCGATCGATATGGGCTGCGGCACTGGGGCTCTTACATATCTCTTAAAAAAGAAGTTCCCCAAAGCAAGCGTGTCCTGCGTTGATTTTTCGCTAAAGATGCTTGATATGGCAAAACAAAAGCTGAGGGGTCTTGAACACATAGCTTTTGAACAGGCCGATATATCAGGTTATAATTTCAAAGATAATGTTGATGCGGTCATATCCTCTCTTGCGCTGCATCATCTTGGAACGGACAGGGATAAACTGGCATTTCAGAAAAGATCGTTCGCCGCGCTGAACAGCGGCGGCGTTTTCATTAACGCCGATATAATCCTGGCATCGGACGACGATCGGCAGCAGGTTTGCCTGGACAAATGGAGAAAGTTCAAAAGCAAAAACCTTACAGAGGATCAGATAACGGACAATATCCACAAGTACGAAGCGGAAGACCGTCCCGCGGTCCTGATGAGCGAAATAGAGAACCTAAAAACTGCAGGTTTTACAAAAGTCGAGGTCTTTTGGCGCTATTATAACTTTGCGGTGTACGGGGGCGTTAAGCCCTGACCTGCTTCCTGCCCTCTTCTAAAAAGCCTTGCCGAAAGAAAATGAAACGGAATTCTGGTTATTGATCTCGTTGGTCTCGTTTATCTTGTTGTCATAGTCCGCCGTCATCTTAAAAACAACATTCTTTTTTGAAGTGACCTTGTACACTGCCTCCCCCACATAGGTGGCACCCGGCGAAAGCGACGGGACCGAAGGGGTGCTGTGCACTCTGTTCTTGTCAGACTTTATGCTCAGCTTTGCCAGCGAGGCCGGAGCAGCGGCTTTGCCGATGTTCTTTACTTCGTAGATTATCTTTACCTCTCCCGTCTTTGCTGTTTTTGAGCTGTCCACTCTCAGTTTTGATACTGTAAGATCAGGCTTTTTGGCAACGGCAGAAAACACGCTCCCTGTGACAAGCGCCAACACAAGAAGACTAAGCAGCGGTTTTAGCTTCATTTGATCCTCCCATGGAAAAGATTATACCATACGTCCGGGCGCACATTGTATTTATTCCGGACGGAATATATAATCAACTAGGCGGAAAAATAATTGAAACTCATCTTAAAAGCCTTGCTGGTCCTGTTCCTTGTATCCGCAACATCTTTGACAGCAGCCTTTTATCTGGCGGTCAATTATGTCATTCCTTCTATCCTGGCGCCCCGGCTTGTTTCCTCTATTAACAGAACTTTTAAAGGAGCAGCCTCTCTTAGTGTGGGCAGGGTCGCTTTTAACTTTCAAAAAGGCCTTTTCCTTGAGGAGGTTGAGTTGACAGCAGGCTCCGCACGGCTCTTCAGTGTAAAAGAGGTCGACATAGCTCTTGACCTCAATGCTCTGATAAAAAGAGAACTGATAATTAAAGAAGTCCTGATCAAGGACACGGAATTGACCGTAGCCAGGAACAGCAAAGGCAACTGGAATTTTTCGCCCTTGCTGCGTTATTATGAGGCTTCGGATGCCGGAAAAGGGCCGGAACTCTCTTTCAAAACGATAAAATTCTCCGGTTCCATTATCCGCTTTGCCGACAATCTGCACAAGCATAACTCCATAGACCGCTCCTTTGTCAACGGAAAGGTAGTGATCGAAAATGTTGACAACGCGGTATATTTTGCCAAAATATCAGCAAATGACCCTGCAGCCTCACACGAGGCAGTGGAGCTGAAGCTCAAATATGATGCCAAGAAAAAAGCGATAGAAGGAAAGATAAAAGCCAACACCAAATATCTGGAAAGGTACTGGGCCTATTATCTTGACGACCTGTTCTTTCCGTGGCACCTTAAAGCAGGGGATGTAACTGTTGACGGCGGGTTTTCCCTGGCCAATGATACACTTACCCTTGACGCAAGATATACGGTCAAAAAGGGAGCCCTTCGCTACGGGACAATAGAAGTATTCTCTGATGCCGTGATAGATCAAAAGCTCAAGCTGGTAAAAGGCAATATCTCAAAAGACAGTAGTTCTCTTAATATCCGCCTAAAGAAAGCCGTTGTCCCGCTGGATGGCGACAAACTTACGGTCAATGACCTGACTTGTTCTGCGCAGGTAACAAACAAGGGGATCGTCTTCAAAAAGATCCACGGAAGAGCGGGGCCAAAGGCGTTCATTCTTTCCGGCAGATATACATTTGATCATCCCAGAAACATCTATCTTATGGGCAAATACGGTGATGCTTACGGAATGCTCGGGATAAGGCTCTTCTCGCTTAACACCGCAGAAGCCTTTGTCAAAGGAAAGACCAAGGGAGCCGCATTTGAGATACATGGGTATATCCCCGACATCAAAGAGCTTCTTGTCGACATTAAAATGAAAGCCCTGCTTTCTCTTCCGGTATCAAGCGAGACCGTTAACGCAAGCATACAGATAGGAGATTACGATATAAATGTCCGGGTGGATTTTTCGGCCTCCCTGAAAGGTTATCTTAAAAAAACATCTACCTTGAACGGAGATGCCGATGTCAAAGTCGCATATCTGTCGGCACTTAGCCCGGATACCGGGACTTTTAATTTTAAGATGACCGTAGTGGACGGTATGTTCGAAGGCACTTTGCCAAAGACACCTTTCTACGGCGGATCAATATATGGGCTGGCCAGGACTGACATAAAAAAATGGGGGGTCGAGACACATATAGATAATTTTGATCTTTCAGACTTTTCAAGGATCTCGCCAAAATACAAGAACCTAAAAGGCAAATTTGACGGCAGCGTCGTCTGCGTTGCCGACTGGAATGACCATAAGACCGCAAGGGGCGGCGGATATGTGGATCTTAGAAAAGCCAACCTTCAGAATGTGCCCATCTTTTCAAATGCCGAAGCAGGAGTAGCAAGTCTTGAAGCCGGTTTTACGATGCCGGAAATAGAAAGCATAATCGGCAATTTTGAAATAAAGGACGAAAAGATCACCCTGCAGAACATGCTGTGCAAGGCGTATAAACTTAGCTTATACCTTGCCGGATCCATCGACTTTGACATGGATACGCATGTCACAGCGGGAGTAAAGTTCATTGCCGGCTTCTGGAAGACCTTGCGACAGGTGTTCATTCCCGTTACGATCCCGTTTGACATCGCCGCAAGTTCTGTAAAGATCAGCATCAGCGGAAAATATCCCGACCTTAAACAGACCACATCCATTCAGGAAATGCAGTGGATGAACAGCTTCTTTGATGCGCAATCCGGGCCTGATCCGCAAAGATATAAGCTGGATGATTACTGGCTCCCTCATGATTTTTCTGAGTCAAACAGATAATGAAGTTTTTCGCGGAGCAGTTTCTTGTCCGGCAATTTTAATGAATATTCGGAAACCATGGCTGGAGAAAGAAAACGGTTTAGCGCATATTCCACAACTTCTGAATCCTTTCCTTTGCACAGCAAAATGCCTATGCTTGGATTTTCATGCGGCTTTTTAACATCCCTATCGAGAGCTTCCAGATAAAAATTAAGTTTGCCAAGGTGTTCCGGCTTGAAGTCCGTTATTTTTAGTTCAAAAGCAACAAGACATTTCAATTCCCGATGAAAGAATAGCAGGTCAATATAATAATCATGCGTGCCCACCTGAATTCTAAACTCTTCACTAATGAACAGAAAGTCTTTTCCCAATTCAAGAAGGAACAGTTTAAGGTTCCGGATCAGTCCCTTTTGCAGGTCGCTTTCGTCGTGGCCTTCCTGTAAGCCAAGAAATTCAAACACATAGGAGTCTTTTAAATTTTGCCTTAATTCAACTTCACCTGATTTGCTTGGCGACATCAATTTTGATGATAGCAGAGTCCTTTCGTAAACAGCGCTATCCAATTGCCTCTCCAGTTCCTTCTTGGAATAGTTTTCTCTGATCGCGAGCTGGATGTAAAACTCCTTCTCTTCAATGCTTTTTGTTTTGGACAGAATAAGAAGATGTTTGGACCAGCTCAATTGTGTCACCAGTGGTGACACAATTTCATTGTTTTGATAGGTTTCATAAAATTGGCGCATCCTGTACAGGTTCCGGCGATTAAAACCTTTATAATCAGCTCCATGGCCGTTTAGATACTCGGCAAGCTGATCTATAGTCTTTTTTCCCCACACGGCAGTCTTCATGCGCTTACTGATAAAGGACCCTATATTCCAGTACAAGGAAACAAGCTCTGAATTGACTGATTTCAAAGCATTATAGCGTGCCTTGTCTATCAGTGCCTTGATTTTACCGAAGGATGGATCGGGATAACTGTTGGATTTTTCAACACTTCGACTCCCCCTCGACTCTCCTTCGACTCGCTCAGGATTCGCTCGGGGTCGCTCAGTGCAGGCACCCCCATCACTATTTCCGGCTCTTTTCATGATAAAACCTCCTTTATAAGACAATTTTTGCCTCACAAAGTGGTATATAGCAATTTCCCCGCCTGTGGCATCAAACATTCTTTAATAGGCGATTGCCGTTGCGGGCGACGACACATAGACGAATACAAGACATGTCAATTTTCTGTGCACAATTCAGCAACGACGCCGAGGAGTTGAGATGAGCAAGTCGGGAGCTTACCTGCCCGCGGCAGGCGGGCGGCAATCGCGGGGGAGCTGGGGGCGGCTTGTCCCGAGCGGAGCCGAGGGAGAGCCCCCGCGAGTTTCTTTTGCGGATTTTATCCCGAGCCTGCGAGGGATTTCTTGTCGATACAAGAAAAGTAGGAGAAGAAATGTCCGGAGAGTTGATTTGGATATTAAAGAAAGAAAACAATACTAATAAGCGGCGATACTATCGATCTCCTTCATGACCCTATCCGTCTCCACCAGCGCGATGATGAGCTAAGGTTATCTGATTATTAGGAAATTGGTGGGGAGAAAATCAGGAGATTAGGTCATCAGGGACAGGAATGAAATGATCTACTCAGTTACAAAGCCATAATCAATTATTTCAGGTAATAATTTATCTTTTAGCTTATCTTGCGCTTCTGCTAATTGCAGGAACAATTCATTGCCAAGATTTTGGTCCTGAAGCGCTTTTTTTATCTGCCACCAACCCGCGTCCCACCATTCTATTTTAAACTGTGCGGTTGCTAATTGATTAAAGCTTTCAAAATACAGCTTGTAAATGCTCCTGCCTATCTTAAGCACTTCTTTAGCCTCTTTTGATAAATGATGTTCTGAAAGCCAGTTAGCGACAAATCTATCAGTTTCATCTTTTTTTATGGATTCGATAATATCCTTATCCGGAATGTCCCATTTTAATATTTCACTTAATGTGAATGGGAAGAATTGGTTAATTATTTGATGCCTTTTCCCTTTGTAAAGAACATTTCTTAGTGAAGAAGTTTCATTTGATCTGCTAAATAAAGACCATACAACACAATCATTGATAAATTCTTGTGATAATTTCTTAATTGGCTGCATAAACTGATCTCTGTCATTTATCCAGTTCGCTTTTGGAATTCTTCTTACAGCGTGAACAACCATTGACTGTTCAAATATCTTTGGCGTAATGGAATGAGACCCGGCGCTTGCTTGTGGCGCAGAATATATTGCAGTTAGGTTTTGTTGCTGAAAATCGTTACCGCAACACATTAACGATCCAATAAAGTTAGCACATATTCTATGTCTTATATCTTTATTAGAGTCTTTGATTTTAATCGCTCCCCCTAATGGGGGCAAGATATTAGCCCTGCTATTTTGAGGTCTATCTATCCATTTATTCAGAAAACCCTTCCTATTTTTTGTGGATATGACCTTTTCAGCAATTTTATATCCATCTTCATCCAGCAAATCCAACATTATTCTTTGTTTTTCAATAACATCCTTTTTATGTATATCCCAAATTAAAAAGCCCACCGGAAATTGACTTGCCTTTGATGTTCCGGAAAAGTTTGCTGATGAAAAAGCAAAACCTCTTTCGTATTTAAAGAGAAATACACTATCCCTCAACTTTTGATCATTATTCGAGTTCAGGTATTTAATTTTAGAGAACATACAAAGCAAGGCTTTCTTATTTTCAAACTCATTAGCTATTCTATACAAGAATTGCGAAAATAGTTCTCTTGAAACCTCGCCATAATTACATCTTTCCATTACCTTTTGAATTTTATTCTTACTAATATCATTTTTGTATTTTCCGGTTTGTAGTTTGCCAGGTTGCGCTGTTCCAAACGGGGGATTAATAAATATTATCCATTTGATATCCGGATTATTCAGATCTTTAACCAGATTATCCGGCAAACTGTATGATTTGCCTTTTGAGAACATATCACCAAACAAGTAATCTATATCATCATTAAGATAATCATATTTAAAAGATGTCGCTTCGGGGAATAATCTTTTGCAATAATTTACATCATCCTGAAGCAAAGTCGAGAGATAGATTTGCTTGTGCGCTTTTACCGGCAGCAACCACTCCAAATTGCCAGTTCCGGCTGCCATATCCCACAGGCGGACATTCGGATCGTTCCACCATTTTTTGCCGGCCACCTTTTCTATATACTTAATAGCTTTGCCGGCAAATCTTGGAGGAGTAAAGTATTCCCCTGTAAAGCGCCTCTCATCTTCTTCGGTAAGGCAGTCTAATTTAGTGATTATCTCTCTGATCACATCCGGATCGCTGACTCTTTCATATAATGACCAGAATCTTTCATACTTGTTTTTGTCTATCTTCTTCGTTTTCTTTTCATTGTTTGACAAATGGAATATAAGTTTTGGCATGTACCCCTTATACTAGACAAGTAGTTTCAGTATAATCTGACTAGTAGAAAGGGGTGAAGGCACATGCCAAAAGGTTTCCCAACACTAACGGCCGAGCAGAAACAGGAGATTATTAAACGCA
>JBAZKV010000013.1 GCA_041650635.1 Candidatus Margulisiibacteriota bacterium
ATCTGCCCGAACCAGGCAAGGTTGAACCAGATCTGAAGGTCAAAAAATTCCCTGTTGGAGAACCTTTTAGACACTTCCGCAATTTCTTCTATCGTCACGAACCTGCCCCTTTTAAGCAGCAGATCGGCATACCTGGGATAGGGCTTTACCATGGTGTCCCAGTTGGCCATGAAAAAATTCTTAAGGATAAAGACCTTCTCGTCCGGGTTAAGGTCCTGAGGCTGCCTGATAGACAGTTCAAGGTATTTGTCCCTGGCATTTCCTGCCGTATAGTCCTCTATCTGCGCCAGCAGCGAAGGGACGACATTGTAAGTGGACCTTATCTGCGGAAAGTCGTCAAGATAGGCGGCCATGTCAAAGTAGTCTTTTATCGCGTGGAGCCTTACCCACGGCAGCATGTACTCGCCCGTTACAAGGTCCTTATAGAACGGCTGGTGCATGTGCCAGACAAAGGCAACGGAAAGCTTGTTCCTCATAATTATAAAGGGATTATATCATTCCTTTACAATTTTCCAAAATCGTTCTCCACCATTTCAAGGGTCTTATACACTTCTTTTGCCCTAAAGATGACTTCGGAGGGAAGCCCTGCCAGTTTTGCCACCTGAATACCGTAGCTTTTGTCCGCCGGGCCGTCAACTATCCTGTGCAGAAAAATGATGCCGTCCCCGTCCTCTTTTACGGAGATGTTCATGTTCTTGATGCCCCTGTGTTTATCCGCAAGCGAAGTAAGTTCGTGGTAGTGGGTGGCAAAAAAGGTCTTTGCCCCTATTTTTTCGTGAATGTGCTCTGCCACGGCGCATGCTATCGACATCCCGTCGAATGTCGCTGTTCCTCTGCCTATTTCGTCCAGGATCACAAGACTGTCTTTTGTGGCGTTGTTTAAGATATTAGCGGTTTCCAGCATCTCCACCATGAAAGTGGATTGCCCCATGTAGAGATCGTCCAGGGCCCCTACTCTGGTAAAGATCCTGTCGGTCAAAGGGACAGAGGCGCTCTTTGCCGGGACAAAGCTTCCTATATGGGCAAGAAGCACGATCAGAGCCACCTGCCTCATGTAGGTCGATTTTCCCGCCATGTTGGGCCCTGTCAGCATTATGAAAGAGCCGTTCTCATCCATCACAGTGTCATTGGGAACAAAGAGATGATGGCCTATTGTGTTCTCCACCACGGGATGGCGGCCGGATATTATGTGTAGATGCGGCTCGCGAGCCGCATCTACGTGAATCGCCCCTACAATCACCGGACGTACGTAATTTTCGCCGGCCGCGGTTTCGGCCAGAGACAGCAGCGCGTCTGTCGTTGATATTGTGTCTGCGATGGCCTGAAGTTCCTTTATATGCCGGGCGGTCGCTTCTCTTATCCCGCAAAACAGTTCATATTCCATCTCAACAAGCCTTTCCTGGGCGTTGAGCACCAGGGCTTCTTTTTCTTTGAGTTCCGGTGTTATGAACCGTTCGCAATTAACCAGAGTCTGCTTTCTTATATAGTCCATCGGAACATATTTAAGGTTGGATGATGTGACTTCTATGTAATAGCCGAAGACCTTTGTGAACCCGACCTTTAGCGACTTTATCCCGGTCCTTTGTCTTTCTTTTTCTTCCAGGTCCGAGATCCATTTTTTGCCGCTGAAGCTTGCCTGCCTTATCTCGTCCAATTCAGCGCTAAAGCCGCTCTTGATCAGCCCCCCATCTTTTACCTGAAAAGGAGGATCGTCATTTATGGCGGACCCTATCAGCTCGGCAACTTCCTCAATAGCGTTAACTTCGGCGGTCTTTTTTAGGATGGGAGAAGTGCAGTTCTTCAGCAGTTCTTTAATGTCCGGCAGTTTGAGAAGAGATTCTTTAAGAGCTACGAGGTCCCTCGCATTCGCGCTCTTTCCGGCCGTCCTGCTGGAGAGCCTTTCTATGTCCCTGATGCCGCCCAGAGCCGCAAGCAGTCTTTGGCGCAGCACCGCTTCTTTTGACAACTCTTCCACGGCATCCAACCTTAGGTTTATCTCCTTTTCATCTTTCAGCGGATAAAGCAGCCAGAAGCGGAGCTTTCTTGCACCCATGGGGGTGGCGGTGCGGTCAAGTATGGAAAGCAGGCTGCCTTTGTATGATCTGTCCTTCATGGTCTCGACCAGTTCCAGGTTCTTTCTTGTTGGCGGATCTATGCTCATGAACCGGTCGGTGCTGTAGAGGGACAATCTGGTGATCTGGCCAAGCTCCGTCTTCTGTGTCTGTTCCAGATATTCGATTATCGAAGAAGAGGCGCAGAGCCCCTGTTCCTTTCCGGAAAAACCAAAACCCTCCAGAGAACTGACCCCGAAAAACCTTCGCAGTTTTTCTGACGCCAGCTGCGGGTCTGACAGGTCCTTTAGCGTGTATTTTGTGGCGATGATCTTCCTTGAGGAAAGAAGCGAGGCAAGTCCCGGATCATTTTCAAGGACTCCCGGTGCCAAAAGACACTCTGCAGGAGAGATCCTCTCGATCTCGTCAAAAAGCGTTTTTCTTGCGCTGTTTCCTTTTATGTCGAGGGACTTAAAGAGCCCGGTAGAGGCGTCCGCATAGGAAAGACCGATGCCGTCCTGCCCGAAAGAGACCGCCATTAGAAAATTATTGGTTTTTTCAAGGAGCATCGACTGGTCCGTGATCGTGCCGGGAGTAATGATCCTGGTTATCTGTCTATCTACGATCCCTTTTGCCTGCGACGGATCTTCCATCTGTTCACAGATAGCGACTTTGTATCCTTTTGAGACCAGTTTAGAGATATAGGGTTCAACGCTATGGTAAGGGACCCCGCACATCGGGAAGCGGTTCTCCCCTGTTCCCCTGCCTGTAAGTGTTATTTCCAGTTCGCGCGAAGCAAGTTCGGCGTCCTCTTCGAACATCTCGTAAAAGTCCCCCAGGCGGAACATCAGTATCGCGCCGTCTGTCTGAGATTTTATCTGACGGTACTGCTTCATCATCGGAGTGGGCTCTGGCATGGGGATGAATTACTTTCTTATCTGGACCTTTAATTTTGACTCAAGTGTTTCCATGACCTTGTTGTGCGCAAGGTTCACTTCTTCGTCGGTGAGGGTCCTTTCCTTTGAGCGGTAAAGGACAAAATAGGCAAGGCTCTTTTTGCCTTTGGACTCGAACCTGTCAAAGATCCCCGTAGTTTCCACGAGAGGCCCTCCGGACTGTTTTATTGTTTCGACTATGGTTTTGTGGGTAACGCCTGCGGGCACGAACATGGCCACATCCCGCCTTACCAGCGGATACTTTGGCGGTTGAACATAAACGGCCGTTTTTTTCTCTGTTTCGGGGAACTGCTCCAGGTCAAGTTCGAAAACATACACCGGCCTCGAAAGCCCGAAAGAGGCGCAGATCGCATCATTTACCTGCGACAGGAACCCGATCTTTTTTCCGCGCACAAAGATATCGGCGCTGGTACCGGGCTGGCTGTGAGGATCTGCCGACGGCTCAAATGACGCTCCTTCTATCTGCGCCGAGTCAAAGATGTTCTCTACAGCGCCCTTCAGAAATGAAAGGTCCTGCTCGAGCCTGTCCCCTCCATCAAGACCCTTCCAGACGCTGCCCGTAAGAAGTGCCGAAACCTTGTTGGCCTCTTGAGGGGCTCCCGAAGTCTTCTTAAAGACCCTCCCTATTTCAAATAAAGCAATATCCTGTTCCTGCCTGTTAAAATTAAATTCCGCCGCTTCCAGCAGCCCGGGCAGAAGAGAGGTCCTGAGATGTGTCATCTCTTCTACCAGAGGGTTGTCGATCTTTACCGCGTCCTCTATGGGCATCAGGGCCTTTTTGCAAAGTTTTTCTCCCACCATGCTGAAGGTCTTGGCCTCGTTAAAACCGCAGGAAAGGAGGGCCTGCCTCGCTCCGGACTCGCAGGCGTTCTTTCTGTCGTATAAAACCTCAAGTTCGTTCTTTTTTGAGGCCGCGACTGTCCTGACAGTTTCAGGGACCTTATCATATCCGTATATCCTTGCGGTCTCTTCTATGAGGTCTATCTCTCTTTCTATATCTCCTGCCCGGAATAAAGGCACCGTTACCTCAAGGCTATCGACCCTGTCGGCCACTCCAAAACCCAGCCTCTCAAGTATGAGCACGGCCTCAAGTTTGGGGATCTCTATGCCGAGCACTTTTTTTATCCTGTCCAGCCGCAGGGCAATCTTTTTGGGAGTTCTTGGGCAGGACATTATGTCGATGCTCCCTTTTGCGACCTGACCGCCGGACAGTTCCGCTATCAGGGCTGCCGCCCTGTCCAGATAGGAAGAGACGCCGTCCCAATCGACCCCTTTTTCAAACCTTGCGGAGGATTCGGTCCTCAGTTTGAGCCTTTTTGAAGTCTTATTGACCGCTGTCGGCTCAAAATAGGCGGATTCAAGAAGAATACTCTTTGTGACGGCCGAGACTTCGCTGCTCTTTCCTCCCATCACTCCCGCAACCGCCACGGGCTTTTCGCCGTCGCAGATAAGAAGGTCCTTGTCCGACAGTGTCCGCTGCGCAGCATCAAGCGTGGTAAGTTTTTCTCCGTTCTTTGCCCTGCGTACTATTATTTTTTTGTTGGCAAGGCGGTCAAGGTCAAAGGCATGCATCGGCTGGCCGGTCTCGAGCATTATGTAGTTGGTGGCGTCCACAATGTTGTTTATAGGCCTCATCCCGCTCTCAAGCAGCCTTTTTTGCAGCCAGTCCGGCGAAGGCTTGACATGCAGTCCTGTTATTACCCTTGCCATGTACCTGGGGCACAGGTCCGCGTCCTTTACTTCTACCGAGGCAAAGGAAGAAACTAAATGGGTGCTCTCGGCAAGGTCCGGCAGGTCCAGTTTAAGCGAAGTGTTAAAAACCGCGCACAATTCCCTGGCTATCCCGATGATACTGTGGCAATCCCCCCGGTTTGGAAGGATATCCGCTTCCAGCACCCCGCTGCTGTCCGCGCTGCACTCTATTCCGCAAAGCGAAAGTTTTGCCGCGGCTTCCTGCGCGGTCGCCTTCAGGTCCACAAGGTCTTTAAGCCAGCTATACGGAGCTTTCATTTTAGAACTGCCTCATTACACGCAGGTCGTTCTCAAAAAAGACCCGTATGTCATCTATCCCGTACTTTAGCATTGCGATCCTTTCTATTCCCACTCCAAAGGCAAAACCGCTTATCTGTTCGGGGTCGTATTTAACCGCCAAGAACACATTCGGGTCCACCATCCCGGATCCCAGTATCTCTATCCAGCCGGTATTTTTGCATATCCTGCACCCTGCACCCTCGCACACAAAGCATTCGACATCCACCTCGGCCGAAGGCTCCGTAAAAGGAAAATAGCTTGGGCGCAGCCTTACTTTTCTATTTTTTCCGAACAGCTCCCTGCAGAAAGCGGCAAGCGTCCCTTTAAGGTCAGCAAAAGTTATGTCCCTTCCGGCGGTAAGACCTTCTACCTGATGGAATACCGGAAGATGCGTAAGATCGGCGGCATCCCTTCTAAAAACCTTCCCGGGAAAGATCGCGGCAAAAGGCGGCTTGCTTTTTTCCATGTACCTGATCTGTACCGGAGAAGTGTGAGTTCTCAGCAGCAGGTTGTCCTTAATATAAAGCGTAGACCACATATCCCTTGACGGATGCCCGGCGGGTATATTAAGCGCTTCAAAATTGTAATGCTCGGTCTCTATTTCCGGGCCTTCGGCAACGCTGTAGCCCAGGCCCTTGAAAATAGCTATGACCTCTTCCATGGTCGTGGTCAAAATATTCTGTCTGCCTTTGGGGACCCTTTTGCCGGGAAGCGTATGGTCGAGGGCGGCTGCGGGAAGCAGGCCCCCTTTTGACAAAGATGTTTCTTTTTCTCCGACGGCTTCTTCAAGTTCCTGTTTAAGCTTGTTGAGCTCGGCGCCGGTCCCCTTTTTTTCTTCAGGCTTAAGGCCGGGGAGGTCCTTGAGGAGCGCGGCAAGTAAGCCTTTTCTGCCAAGATAAATGTTCTTTACTGCGGTTAATGCGGATAGATCAGCCGCGGAGCCTATCTGGTCCAGAGCCTCGGCCCTCAGTTTGCTTATTTTTTGATGCATCTTTGTCTTACCGCCTCATACAACAAGATCGAACAAGAAACTGCCGCGTTAAGCGATTCCGCTTTTCCTATGATAGGTATGGCCGCGGTCACATCGCAAAGGGCTTTTATTTCCTTTGAAATGCCGGAAGCCTCATTACCAATTATGATAGCAGATGGCAGGTTAAAATCAACTTTTGTGTAAAGCGTTTTGGCCTTTGCATCGGCCGCTATCAACCTTATGCTTTTTTGCTCTTTCAGCGTTCTCAGGAAAGGCGCAAGGCCGCAGCCGTTGACCACGGGGAGATGAAAAAGGGAGCCCCCGGTCGATCTTACGGTTTTAGGGTTGTAGATATCCGCGCTGCCTTCAGAAAATATGACGGCATCGGCTCCCGCGGCATCGGCAGACCTTATCATAGTTCCGGCATTTCCAGGGTCTCTTATATTGTCACCGATGATAATGAGAGGGACCTTTCCAAGAACAAGGTCTTCTGTTCTGATCTGTGGCTTTTCAACGACCGCCATTATACCTCCCGGGCTTCCCAGACCGGTTATTTTATTGAATATTCTTTCGTCAATATGGATTAGCTCAGCGCCGCTGTTGTGAAGTCCTTTAATGAGCGATTTATCGGTAAATAGAAGATATTTGATGGGCAGACCGCCCTTTACCGCCTCGTCAAGATTAAACCGACCTTCAACAAAGAACAATCCCTCTTTATCCCTGTTCTTCTTATCGTTCAGACCGGAGATCATCTTTATGACGGAGTTGTCCGTGCTCGTGACCGTCCTAGAGGTATAACTCATATATACGAATTATACCCCACAAACTGCCTGCCGGGATCGAACAAATCTTCAGAATTTGTCTTCAATGAACATTATTACGCTTTGCAGCATTTTGTACATTTCGTAACCGTCCCTATTGTTATATTCTTTAAGCATTTTTCTTAATGCCGGCAATGCGGATTTTGCTTCGGGTCCAAGTTCTCCAAGAACCATGGCGCAATACAGGCTTACGGGACCGTATCCGAAAGTATAATTGCCATATTGATGCCAACTGTTTGTCCGGTTATCGTTTGAGAGCTGAGAAACCATCAATGAGATCATAGTGCTGACATTGCCTTTCAACATCTCTTTGCTCTGATAATAAACATTTTTAAGCGCTGAAAGACTTCTGCATATCAGACCCGGGTTTACATCCTTGCTTTTGATACAATCTATCAAATAAGCGACATAGTTATCTGTCCTTGCCTGCTTCCCGACAGACTCTATCGCATCAATCACGGTTATTCTTAGATCGTTTGAGACATTCCGATCTCTAAGATCAAAGTTAATGAGAAAACTCAAATATTCAGATGACTGGCATTTCAAATATGTCAAAGCCTGAATAGAAAGCAATACAACTTCCGCATCATCACTTTTCAGCCTGGCTATCAGGTCGGGAACCGTATCCGCGACATTATTTATATTAAGGATTTTCAACGCTGCGCTAACCCCATCCTGGAGTGTCATTCCCCAGTCATGCTTCTGCGAGGTGTGTCCCGATGCCAGAACAAGGATAGGAAGGACCCTGGGATCGTTTTTTAGCTTGGCCAGTGCCTCTGCGGCATCTCCCGGCGCTTGCCAATATTCACCACCCATCATCCTGCGGAGAACATTCACAGAATATCTGTCTTTGAGATCTGCGATCATGTCCATTCCGCGTATAAGATTATATGTTTCCCCCTCGCTTGGTCCAGGAACTCTTCCTTTTGACAGATCTGATATCCCTTTTCTTGTCTTAAGGATCTGAGTAAATTCTTCCTGCCCCAGTGACACCAGGGCTTCAAGAACGGCGATCTCATAATCAAGACTGCTGTCCCTGTTCTGCCTGCTCCTTAAAGCGGCTATGATCTCTGGAGCTTTTTCCTTTGAGACTGAGCCGATATTTGCCAGAGCGGCTACGCACGCAGTTCTGCACAGGCAGTTCTCCTCAAATAATTGCCTGATGACCGAATAACACTCCTCTGAGTTCGGCGCTATTCTGCTCTGAGCTAAAACCGCGCTGCCGCGGATGCCATAATCATCCGTATCAGGGTCTTTGATGAGTTTGAGCAATATCGGGACTACAGGTAGAGAAGACTCTCCACCTATGAGCCCCAGAGCTTCAATCGGCCTCATGATCTCTTCCCCCTCAACGCGCTGAACTTTGCTTCTGGCGATCAGCTCCTCCAGCTTGAATATGATGCGCGGCGCGGCGCTTTGGGCTTGTGCGCCCATTTTGCCCAAAATAGATATGGCGGCACCTGACATATAGTTGCTTACGCTTCCGATTTTTTCAATAAGCGCGGGAATAGCTTCTGCAGGTGTGTTGCCGATGAAATTGATCAGGCGCATACATTCAGACCTGATGTTAATGTTCTCATGTTTTAGTCCTTTAACCAGGAAAGGAACAGCTGCTTGCCCCATTCTAATCAGCTCACTGTTGGCAGAGCGTATTACTTCCGGATCTTTGTCGGTAAGTTGTTCGATAAGTTTCATTATCATAGTTTCATCGATGGCTGGACTATCAGCAGTTCTCTGCGCTATAAGCAGAGGCCTGTCAGAATCAAATGCCTCCTTCGGCTTTCGGATGGGGGTTCCTGATACCGGCTCGAGCCTCGCGCTTCTTATAAGCACTCCGTTTGTTTCTATTACCATGTATATTCTCCTTTCGTGTTCTGTACCGTTTCTATCGACGGGATTTATGCTGAATTTCACTTTTTCCTGCCCGCGATTTCGTTGTATAATAAAAAAACAGAATAAACCGCAGAAGGAGAAAGAAGTTGGGAACAGGAAAAAAGCCGGGGTCTTTGATCGAAGCAGAGCTCAAGAACTTTAAAGTGCGCAGGCCGGATGTGCTTAGCAGCCTGCAGCAGGTGGAACTCTTAGAAGAAAAAACGGTCCTCAAACTGCATCCGAAGGCAAAAAGCGATCTTAAGGAGATAGCCGACAACGGACTTCTCTCCTATAAAAAGAACGGGGCTGCAAAAAAGTATCCTCCTTTCAAGGTCGGGATACTCTTTTCCGGAGGGCCCGCATCCGGAGGCCACAATATTATTGCCGGACTGTACGATGCTCTTAAGGAACTTAACGGCGAAAGCCAGGTCATCGGCATCATGAACGGGGCCGACGGGCTTATCAAGGCCGATGCAAAGGTCCTGACAGTGCAGGACATAGACAGCATCAGGAATCAGGGCGGCTTTTATCTTCTGGGAACCTCCAGGACCAAGGTTGAGAAAAAAGAAAGCTTTGATGCGTGCCTGTCCACGATAAAGAAGTTGGAGCTTGACGGCCTTTTGGTGGCCGGGGGTGACGATTCCAATACAAACGCCGCCCATCTGGCAGCCAGGGTCAAGAAAGAAGGGCTTAACTGCTCTGTGATAGGGATCCCAAAAACTATAGACGGGGACCTTGCCTACCCTCCGTATCTTGAGACCTCTTTCGGCTTTTATACGGCAGCCAGGACCTACAGCGAAATGGTGGGCAATATCTGCCGGGACCTTCCCTCCAGCAGAAAGATCTGGCATTTCGTAAAGTTGATGGGCAGATCGGCCAGCTGGATAACCCTTGAGACCGCCTTCCAGACCCAGCCTAACATCGCTCTGATAGGCGAAGAAATAAAAGAAAAGGGGCTTACTATCTCGGAGATCATTGACGAGATCTGTGAAGTGGTCTTAAAAAGACACAAAGCCGGGAAAAAATACGGGATAGTTCTGATACCCGAAGGGATCGTCGAATTCATACCGGAGATAAAGGGCCTTATCAAGAAAGTGAACGCGGCCATAGTAAAGATAGGCAACGACGAGTTCATGAAGATGTGCCTCCAGGCAAGGAGAGAAGTTATCCTGGTGGAACTGGACGAGTCCACACAGAGGCTTTTTGCCTCGCTCCCGCAGGAAGTGCAGAACGGCCTCTTGTGCGGGCTGGACCCTCACGGCAATGTGCAGGTGTCTCAGATCGCCTCGGAGGTGCTTATAATGGACCTGGTTTGCCAGAAGTTGGAAAAACAGGGCATAAAGCTTACCACTCAGACGCATTTTTACGGCTATGACGGCAGATGCGGCTATCCCACCGTGTTTGACGCCACCTACACCTATAACCTTGGCCGCGCGGCCTCTCTGCTGGTTGCATCCAAAAAGAGCGGCTATCTTGTCAGCCTAAATAACCTTTCGGCCGATGTCTCGGAATGGAAAGCTCTGGCACTTCCGCTTGCCGGCATGATGTCCGTAGAAGAAAGAAAGGGAAAGGAAAGCCTTGTCATTTCCAAGTACCTGGTTGACCTTAGATCGAAAGCCTTTTTGGAGTTCAGTTCTCTCAGGGAAAAGTGGGCTCTTGAGGACTCTTATCTGTGCCCCGGACCCATCCAGTACTGGGGGCCAAAAGAGCTGGTGGAGGCCAAGTCCGTCACCATGCAGCTTAACTGCTGACCAGCTGCTCGAACTCTGATCCCGTAAGGATATTCACGCCGAGCTTTACGGCCCTGTCGTATTTTGACCCGGGATCATCTCCGGCAACAACATAATCCGTCTTTTTGCTGACCGAAGATGAAGTTTTTCCTCCATGAAGCTTCACAAGCTCTTCGGCATTCTCCCTTGACATCTGCTGCAGCGCCCCCGTAAATACGAAAGTCTTTCCCGCCAACTTTCTGTCCTTTTTCTGCTTATGAGAAGACTTCGGGTCCAGCCCCGCCTTCTTCAGTTTCATGATCAGGTGATGATTATTCTTATCCTTGAAAAACATTACGATGGACCTTGCGATCTTAGGGCCTATGCCGCTTATCCCGGTAAAAGAATCATCACCCGCCTGCCGAAGCGAAGCAATGTCATCGAAATTTTCGGCAAGCAGTTCGGCGGCTTTGCGCCCGACATTTGGCAGCCCCAGACCGTAGATCAGTCTTGAAAGGTCTTTTGATCTGCTAGATTCTATGGCGGTAATGATGTTCTCCGCCGATTTATCCGCTTTTCTTTCGAGCCTCAGCAGATCACTCTTTTTGAGATAGTAAAGATCCGCGACATCACTGACAAGAGCTCTGTCAACAAGCTCACCCGCCAGAACATCGCCTATTCCCTCTATGTCCATCGCCTGCCTGGAGGCAAAGTGCTTGATAGATTCCTTAAGTTTGGCGGGGCAGCTGCTATTGATGCATTTTAGAGCGGCTTCGTCCTCGTTCCTGAAAACATCACCTCCGCAGACCGGGCATTTATCCGGCATATGGAAGATCTTTTCTTTTCCGTTGCGTTTATCCTTCAGAACCCTGACGACTTGAGGGATCACATCTCCCGCCCGCTGGATGATGACATGATCCTTAATCCTTATGTCTTTCCTCTTTATTTCGTCTTCATTGTGCAGGGTGGAATTGCTGACGGTAACCCCTCCGACTTTAACCGGACTAAGATGCGCCACCGGGGTCAGTGTCCCTGTCCTTCCGACCTGGACCTTTATGTCTTCTACAACAGTTTCTTTCTGCTGCGGCGGGAACTTATAAGCAATGGCCCATCTGGGGCTTTTCATCGTTGAGCCGAGCCTCTTCTGCCGGCTAAAATCGTTCACTTTGACAACGATCCCGTCTATCTCATAATTCAGGTTCTCTCTTTTCTTCTCAAACTCGGCGCAGAACTCAATTGTTTTATCTATACCCTTTACCGCTTTTGTGTATGGATTTATCTTTATCCCCGCCTTTTTCAAATATTCCAGTGCCTCCATTTGAGTCATTGGAAATTTGACATTGGAAATTGGAAATTCTGCTCCGTACGCAAAAAAGTCAAGCGGCCGCTTTGCGGTTTCCGATGCGTCAAGCTGCCTTAGAGAGCCTGCGGCGGCGTTCCTTGGATTTGCAAAAACTGCCAGTCCTGCTTTTTCCCTTTCCTCGTTCAGCGCATAAAAATCCTTCAAAGGCAGGAACACTTCGCCCCTGATCTCTATATCAATTGGAAGTTCCAGTGTGTGGGGAATGCTTTTTATCGTCTTGATGTTCTCGGTTATATTCTCTCCGGTCTTTCCGTCGCCTCTTGTGGATGCGATGGCCAGATCTCCTTTTTCATAGATAAGGCTTACGGCAAGACCGTCCATTTTTAGCTCAACATCATATTCAACTTCCGGGGCAGAACCCAGACCTTTTTTGACCCTTGCATCAAACTCCCGCAATTCGTCAAAATTAAGGGCGTTATCAAGGCTTAGGAGCGGCTTTTTGTGGGCGACCGTGCTGAACTTTTGAGAAGGAGAAGCGCCGACTTTTTGCGTGGGAGAATCTTCCGTCACTAGGTCAGGGTGCTGGCGTTCAAGCTCTATCAGTTCCCTGATCAAAAGATCATACTCTCTGTCGCTGATACGGGGGTTGTCCAGTTCGTAGTAGAGGCGGTTATGCTCTTCTATCTGCCTGCGCAGCTCTTTTATTCTTTTCTTTGCTTCAGGCTTTTGCATGTTTTAAGAAAGCCTCCGAAAGCCTTCCTTTTTCGGCAAGCAGGGTCAGTTCCTCTCTTGTAAGGCAGGACGAGATATCCACTCCTCCGACCTTTGTGCGCCTGAGCTCGGATTCGTGAGCAAAGCAGCCCAGTTTTTTGCCGATATCCTCGCACAGGGTCCTTATGTAAGTCCCCTTTGAGCAGGACACCCTGATCCTTGCCTGCGGAAACTCTCCGTCCTCAAAAGAAAGCAGTTCCAGGCTATGGACAACTATTTTTCTAGGCTCCCTTTCTACAGTTATCCCTCTGCGCGCAAGTTCATAAAGATGCTCTCCCTTGTGCCTAACTGCCGATACCATGGGAGGGACCTGTTGGAGAGACCCCACAAAGGAGGACAGCGCCTGCCTGAGTTCGCCCTCATTGATCTTTACGGGTTCTTTTCCCGTGATGTTGCCCATTGGATCGCCGGAGTCCGTAGAGATGCCAAAAGTGATCTGAGCCTCGTACTCCTTGTCGCAGGCCATCAGCCTGGAAACAAGCGAGCAGCTCTTTCCCACGCAGATGAGCAGCACCCCCGTTGCCCAGGGGTCCAGAGTTCCGGCATGCCCCACCCTCCTGACACCCGTAAGGCGCCTTATGAATTCAACCGCTTTAAACGAGGTGATGCCCTTTGGTTTATCTAGCGCAATGATGCCGTCCATATGGCTTCTGTTGTTCCTATCGCTTTTTTCTTTGCTTCATCAAGGGGCCCGTCCAGCACGGCTCCGGAGGCCCTTTTGTGGCCTCCGCCGCCAAGAGCTTTTGCTATCTGCTGTATATCAAAGGTCTTTGACCTGAAGTTGATCTTGACCCTGCCGTCCTGCGTCTGTCTCAAAAAGACGGCGATCTCCACATCCCTGATAGATCTCAAGTAATCCACTATGCCCTGCATCTCCTGCGAAACCACCCCGAAGGAGGCTATCTCCCTATCCGAAAGATAGGAGACCGCGATCTTTCCGCCGCAATAGCGCTCTATCCTGTTAAGAGATGCGGCAAGCGCTCTGAGTTCGCCTTCCGAGCGGCTGTCATACAGGCTGGTGGCTATTGCGCTGACATCTATGCCGCATTTTACAAGCTCCGCCGCTATGGCGAACACCCTCTCAGAAGTGTTGCTGAACCTGAAAGAGCCGGTGTCCGTGATCATTGCAACATAAACAGCCTGCGCTATCTGCTCATCAACTTCAACCCCCAGCTCCTTAATAAGGTCATAGACTATTTCGCCCGTTGAAGATATATTCCTGACCAGATTAAGGTCTCCAAAGAGAGTGTTGTCCTCATGATGGTCTATATTGATCAGCGTTCCTCCAAGGTCTTTTATCTTATGTCCGGCTTCTATCCTCTTAAGGTCCGCGCAGTCAAGGGCTATCACCGCGCCGAACCTTTTGCCGGTCTTTTCGGGGGATCTGAGCGTGTTTTGAGAGTTCTTTATAAAAGAATACATGGCTGGCACCGGGTCAGGTGAGTAAATGGTCGAAGTCTTTCCAAGCTTTTGCAGAGCGAGCGAAAGCGCGCAGGCAGAGCCTATGGTGTCCCCGTCCGGGTCCACATGCATGCAGATCAAAAAGTCGTCAAGCCCTTTTATTGCCTGGACAAGTTCTTTCATTTTGCGCTGTTCATCAGCGACCAAAGGCGGTTGGCCTTTTCGAGCACCGTGTCAAATTCAAAATACACTTCGGGCATCAGCCTTAACTTGAGCCTTGAGCAGAGCTTGATCTTGATAAAATTGCGCGCGCTCATGACCCCCTCTATGGCGCCCTTCTTTTCTTCTTCGCTGCCGAGCACGCTAAAATATACCCTTGCCGTCTTTAAGTCATTCGACACCTTGACCGAAGTGATCGTGATAAAACCTATCCTTGGGTCGTCCACTTCCCTGCGCAGGATGTCGCTGACCTCTATCTTTATCCTTTCCGCCACCCTATCCGATCTTGACATTTTTCTGTTTCCTTCTCATCTCGTACTGTTCTATTATGTCCCCCGGCACGACTTTTTCAAAGCCGTCGATCACGATACCGCACTCGCTGCCGGAGGCAACTTCTTTTACATCGTCCTTAAATCGCTTAAGGGAAGACAGCTTGCCTTCAAAAAGCATTTCCCCTACCCTTATCAGCCTTGCGGGGTTGTTCCTGTTCATGGCGCCGTCGCTGACAAAGCAGCCCGCGATAGTGCCGACCTTGGAGTACTTGAACAGCTGCCTTACCTCGGCATGTCCTGTAATTACCTCTTCGTATTCCGGCTCCAGCATGCCTACCATAGCCAGTTTAACATCGTCTATAACATTGTAGATTATGCTGTAAAGCCTGGCGTCCACGCCTTCCGATTCTGCCAGCTGCTTGGAATCCGCTTCAAAGTCAACATTAAAGCCGATTATGATGGCCTCCGAGGCTTTGGCCAGCATGATGTCGCTTTTTGAGATATTTCCGTTGCTGGAGAGCACTATGTGAGTCTTTATATTCTCTCCGGCCAGGTTTTCGAGTGACTTTACGATCGCTTCCACCGAGCCTTGAACATCCGCCTTGATTATCAGGTTCAGGGTCTTTAACTCGCCTGATTTGATCTTCTGCGAAAAATCCTCGAGTGAGAAAACCCTTGACTGGTGCTTGATTGCTGATTCATTTTCTCTGGCTTTTTCTGCAGCAAGTCTGGCTTCTTTATCGGACTTTGCCGCGTGGAAGGTGTCTCCCGATACAGGTACATCGGAGATGCCGAATATCTTTACCGGCATGGACGGCGGCGCTTTTGAGATCCTTTTCCCCCTGTCGTTTATCAGCGCCCTTACCTTTCCGTAGACCGAGCCGGAATAGAAGGCCTCTCCGACTTTTAGTGTGCCTCTCTGGACCAGAATGGTCGCAACGGGCCCCATGGATTTGTCCAGTGTGGCCTCGATCACCACTCCTCCGGCAAGACAGGACGGATTTGCCTTAAGCTCCAGCATTTCCGCCACCAAAAGTATCATCTCCAGCAGATGGTCTATTCCCGTTCCCTGCTTTGCGGATACCGGAACGGTGACCGTCTGGCCGCCCCAGTCCTCCGGAGCAAGGCCTACCTCGCTTAGCTGCTGTTTAACTCTGTCGATATTGGCGTCCGGTTTGTCTATCTTGTTGATCGCGACGATTATGGAAGAAGATGAGGCTTTGGCATGGTCAATAGCTTCTCTTGTCTGAGGCATGATGCCGTCGTCGGCAGCCACCACTATTATGACTATGTCCGTTATTTCGGCTCCCCTTGCTCTTAGGGCCGTAAAAGCCTCGTGCCCGGGAGTGTCAAGAAAAGTGATGGGCTTTCCTTTTATGTCCACCTGGTAGGCTCCAATGTGCTGGGTTATCCCGCCCGCCTCGGTGTCTATGACGTTAGATTTCCTGATAGCATCAAGCAGCTTAGTCTTGCCGTGGTCAACATGCCCCATGATGGTAACAACCGGGGGCCTTGATTTAAGTTTTGAAGGGTCCTCCTTTGTATCGAGAGGCCCTTTACTCTTCTGTTTTTCTTCTGCTTCCTTAAGTTCATAGCCGAGTTTTCCGGCAATTTCTGCGGCCATGGCAAAGTCTATCTGCTGGTTTATCGTGACCATAGCGCCCTTTAGCATCAGCTGCCTTATGAGTTCCGATACTTTTACCTTGAGCCTTTCTGCCAGGTCCTTTACCGTGATCTGGCCGGACGGGATAACGAGAATGTTCTTATCCTGCGCCTGCGGGGCGGCTTGAGGGGAGGATTCTTCGGTCTTAATCTCTTCTTTTTCCTCAACCTTGACCTGTAAGGGCTCCGTCGCCTTAGACGAAGATCCCGGTTGTTTTTCCTCGGCCTTAAAAAGGTCCCTGATTATCTTTGCAGATTCCTCATCAATAGAGGAAGCCTTGGTCTTGGCGGATATGCCCAGGTCCTTTAAGTTTGATAGCAGTTGTTTTGCGTCAACGCCCAGCTCCCGGGCCAGCGCGTCAACCTTTATCTTAGTCGGCTTCTTTGCCGCTGTTTCCTTCTTCTGAGGTTTTGTCATTGCTGCCTTTCTTGGGAGCCTTGGCAGGAGCCTTCTTCTTTGCCGCCTTCTTTTCCCCCTCTTGAGCCTTGGTCTCTGGCGATGTCTGCGGAGCTTCTTTTGCCCCGTAAGAAGAAAGTTTTTCCCCGGTCTCGCTCTGTATGTCAAGCTTCCATCCGGTCAATTTTGAGGCGAGCCTGACATTCTGCCCCTCTTTGCCTATGGCAAGAGAGAGCTGGCTTTCCGGCACCACCACCACGGCCGACAGCTCCTCCTTGTTCAACTCTATCTTGGAGGGCTTGGCGGGGCTCAGCGCCGCAGTGATATAGGCCTTTGGATCATCTTTCCATTCTATGATATCTATCCTCTCGTTGCCCAGTTCTCTTACAATGTTCTGTATCCTGGCGCCCATATGGCCCACGCAGGTGCCCACAACGCTGACATTGGGGTCGTTGGATTTGATCGCTATCTTGGTCCTTCGGCCTGCCTCGCGAACAACATTCTTTATCTCAAGGGTGGAATCCCCTATTTCCGGGACTTCCAGTTCAAAGAGTTTTTTAACAAGTCCGGGATTTGACCTTGACACCGTTATAACAGGCCCTTTGAGAGTTCTGCCCACCTCAACTATGAAAAGTTTTATCCTGTCCTTGGGCCTGTAATTTTCTGCCTGGGGAACTTCCGAAAAAGGCAGGACCGTTTCTATCCTTCCCAGATTGACAAGGTAACCGTTATATTCCCTCTGCTGGACAACGGCTGTTACGATATCTCCCTGCCGTTTACTATATTCCTCAAAAGAAACATCCTTTTCGGCTTCCCTTATCCTCTGGATGATCACCTGCTTGGCGGTTTGCGCCGCAACCCTGCCAAAATCGTCGGGGGTCACTTCCTGCAGGACTTCGTCGCCTTCTTTGGCAGCCTTGTCTATCTTTTTGGCGTCCTTAAGGGATATCTGCTGTTCCGGATCGGCAACCTCTTCCATCACGGTCTTTTTTGCAAAAACATGGACGGTCCCGTCATCTTCTATGGACACGGACAGGTTGTCGTGAAAGGTGAACTTTTTTTTGCATGCTGAAAGCAGAGCCGCTTCTATGGCCTTTACTATCGCTTCCTTGGGCAGAGATCTTTCGCGCTGGATAACATCCAGCATATTGGCAAAACCTTCTATCTTTCTCATTTTTGCGTTTACCTCTTAAAAAAACAAAAAGTGGGCATTTCCCACTATTTTCGGTCCGGTTTATCTATCTAAATGCTATCACATCACATCATAAATGGCAACACCCAAACAAAAGGGGCCCTTTCGGGCCCCCTGTTGCTTTAACCGTGTCCTTGACCCTTACATCATATCCCCGTAGCCGCCGCCCGGCATTCCTGCAGGCATTGCGGGAGCCTTTTCCTTTTCGGGGATCTCGGCTACCAGCGCCTCGGTCGTCAGCAGCATGGCCGCAATGCTTGCGGCGTTCTGCAGTGCCGACCTGGTCACCTTTAGCGGGTCCACTATCCCGGCCTTGAACATGTCGGTGAACTCATAGGTTTGGGCGTTAAAGCCGATGTTCTCGTTCTTTTCCGCCTTTATCTTTTCAACGATCACGGAGCCTTCCTGTCCGGCATTGTTGACAATCTGTCTTAGAGGCTCTTCAAGAGCCTTCTTTACTATCGAGACGCCGATCTTCTCGTCGCCGGAAGATTTCTTTTCCAGCTCGGAAACGCTTGAGATGGCATGGACCAGGGAACAGCCGCCTCCTGCGATTATGCCTTCTTCGACCGCAGCCCTTGTGGCCGAAAGCGCGTCCTCTATCCTGTGCTTCTTCTCTTTAAGTTCGGTTTCTGTAGGAGCGCCTGCCTTTACTACGGCAACGCCTCCTGAGAGTTTGGCCAGCCTTTCCTGCAGCTTTTCCTTGTCATAGGAGGAATCGCTCATCTCGATCTCTTTCTTGATCTGGCCGATCCTTTCCTTGACAGCGGTTTTTCTGCCCCCGTCCTCGGTGATTATCGTTGTCTTTTCCTTTTCAACGATGACCTTTTTGGCCTTGCCGAACATGGACTCATTTACATTCTCGAGAGTTGCGCCCTTGTCTTCCGAAAGGACCTCTCCTCCTGTAAGTATGGCTATGTCCTCGAGCATGGCTTTTCTTCTGTCTCCAAAGCCGGGAGCCTTTACCGCCACGCAGTTAAGAGTGCCCCTCAGTTTGTTGACGACTATTGTCGCCAGCGCTTCTCCCTCGATCTCATCTGCGAGGATAAGAAGAGGCTTGCTTGCCTGCACCACTTTTTCAAGGGTGGGCAGCAGGTCTTTGATGGCGCTGATCTTTTTGTCCGTAATAAGGATGTAGGCGTCCTCTATCACGCTCTCCATGCGGTCGCGGTCGGTAACCATGTAGGGAGAAGCATATCCTTTGTCAAACTGCATGCCTTCGACCACTTCAAGCGTGGTCTCGATACCTTTGCTCTCCTCAACCGTGATAACACCGTCCTTGCCAACTTTTTCCATGGCATCGGCAATAAGGTTCCCTATTTCGGAATCGTTATTTGCCGAGATCGCGGCGACCTGGGCTATTGCCTCTTTGGTCTCCACCGGCCTGCTGAGCTTTTTCAACTGGCCTACCGCTGTTTCCACCGCTTTCTGAATGCCTCTCTTTATGGCCATGGCGTTGGCGCCCGACACAACATTCTTTAGCCCTGCCAAAAAGATCGCCTGTCCCAGTACTGTTGCAGTTGTTGTTCCGTCGCCTGCTATGTCATTGGTTTTGCTGGCGACTTCCTTTAGGAGCTGCGCCCCCATGTTCTCGAAGGGGTCCTCAAGGTCAATCTCCTTTGCGATGGTCACCCCGTCATTTGTTATGGTCGGGGATCCCCACTTTTTCTCAAGCACCACATTCTTGCCCCTTGGCCCCAGCGTGGCCTTTACCGCATTGGCGACCTTGCTGACGCCCTTTTCCAACGCTCTCCAGGCGTCGTCATTAAAAACTATTTGTTTTGCAGCCATCTTTTTCGCCTCCTTTTCTTAGTTCTTTACAGCCAGGATATCGCGCTCCTGGAGTATGATGAACTCTTCGCCGTCTAATTTGATCTCTGTCCCGCCGTACTTAGCATAGATGACCTTGTCGCCTATCTTAAGCTCCAGCGGCACCTTCTGGCCGTTGTCGAGCACTCTGCCGGAACCCACCGCGATAACCGTGCCTATCTGCGGTTTTTCCTTGGCAGTGTCGGGAAGCACTATCCCGCTCTGGGTTCTTTCTTCCCCCGGCTCCTGCTTTACCACGACCCTGTCCCCCAGCGGCTTTATGTTCTTTGCCATACAAGCCCTCCTTTCATTTTGTATTTCAAGACAAATTATAACAGTGCGTTAGCACTCTGTCAAGTGGAGTGCTAACGTGTTACTGATCGTTCCATCCTACCCGAACCTAAAGGTTCGGCTCCGGTACATAAGACCCGAACATGAATGTTCGGCTTCGGTTTTGCTTTTCCATGGAGCCGACCTGCCCGCCATCCCGCCGAGCCGGGAAGGCTTGGCAGGCGGGCGCTTTAGCGTCGGGTCGCCTGCATCTACCCGAACCTAAAGGTTCGGCTCCGGTTTTGCTTTCCCATGGAGCCGACCTTTTAAGGTCGGGTATCTGCTCATCACCCCTCGCAATGTCTTTCCGGGAATTTCTATGTATTTCTATTGTATTTCCTTTATATGTTATACTTCTAATAATGAAAAAGTATGTTATTGGGGTCGATCTCGGCGGCACAAAGATATCGACAGCGGTTGCTCTCCCTGGCGGGAAAATGCTTTATGAAAAGACGATCCCGACCATGGCCGGCCAGGGACCGAAAAAGGTTATAGCAAGGATAAAAGCCTCGATAATAGAAGCGGCCCAAAAAGCCTCTATAAAGATGAAAGATGTGTCCGCTATAGGGATAGGTGTGCCGGGACCTATAATCCCCAACAAGGGCATTGTAAAGAACCCTCCCAATCTTAAAGGCTGGAAAAGGGTCCCTTTGAGGCACATCCTCTCCGGGGCTTTTTCAAAAAAAGTGTTCCTCGAAAATGACGCCAACTGCGCTGCTCTGGCCGAATTAAAGTTCGGCGCCGGAAAAAAATTCAGGAACTTTGTTTATGTCACCGTCAGCACAGGCATAGGCGGAGGGATAATATTAGACAAAAAATTGTTCTCAGGCTCTACCGGCACCGCGGGAGAAGTGGGGCATATGACGCTGGAACTTGACGGACCGCGCTGCCCGTGCGGAAAAAGGGGCCATTTCGAAGGCCTTGCCTGCGGACCCTCCTTTGAAAAGAGAACAGGCCGCAACCCAAAGCTTACCGGAAAGCTTGCAGGAAAAGGCAACAGGCAGGCTATAAGGGACATAGAAGAACTCGGAAAACTTATAGGCATAGGTTTTTCGAACATTGTTAACATCCTTAACCCGGAAGCCATCATCGTGGGCGGAGGCCTGTCAAATCTGGGGGCTCCTTTTTTTGGCTCGATAAGAAAGACGGTGGCCTCCCAGGCGCTTGCACCCGTCAAAATACTGCCCGCAAAGTTAAAGAAGAACACCGGGGTTCTCGGAGCAATAGCGCTGTGCCTATAGCCGTCATAGATTACGGGTCTGGCAACTTAAGGAGTGTTCAGAAAGCTCTCGAAAGCCTCGGCTTTGAAGCGGTCATCACAGGCGACAGGGCAAAGATAGCCTCTTCCAGCGGTATCATCCTTCCCGGGGTCGGCGCCTTTGACAGCGCGGTCCTTGAGTTAAGGCAGAAAAAACTCGATTCTGTTATTATCGAACAAATAGGCTGTGATAAACCTTTCCTTGGGCTTTGCCTTGGCATGCAGCTCCTGCTGGAGAGCAGCGAAGAAGGAACGCAGAAGGGATTAGGGATCATCAAAGGGACGGTCAAAAAATTCTCTTTTGCAGGCTTGACCCTTGACCCTATGACCCCTATTAAGGTCCCCCAAATGGGATGGAATAACATTAAATTTGCAAAACACTCCTCCCCCATCATGAAAGGCGTTGCGGACGGCGCCATGATGTATTTTGTCCACTCCTATTACTGCGAGCCTGTGGAAAAAGCTGCGGTGCTTGCCACCACCGACTACGGCATTACTTTTGCATCTGCTATTGAAAAAGAGAACCTTTACGCCTTTCAGTTCCATCCGGAAAAAAGTTCTAAAGACGGACTAAAACTGCTTAAGAACTTTGGAGAATTATGCAAAAAGACTTCACGATAATCCCGGCTGTCGACATCCTTGACGGAAAATGCGTCCGGCTCGAAAAGGGGGACTTTTCCAAAGTAACCGTCTATTCTGACGAGCCTGTCAAGATGGCTCAAAAATGGCAGGACAAAGGATACAAATGGCTTCATGTTGTAGACCTTGACGGCGCAAAGACAGGGACACAGAAGAACCTTTTGATAGTAAAGGAGATCGCAAAAAAGATCTCTATCCCCATCGAGGTGAGCGGAGGATTGCGCAGCCTTGACAGGATAAAAGAACTATTTGACTGCGGAGTATCGCGGGTCATACTGGGCACCGTGGCATTTGAGAACCTCAGCCTGATAAAGACCATCTGCGACGCCTACGGCGACAAAGTGGCCATAGGAATAGATGCCAGAAAGGACATAGTCCTCAAAAAAGGCTGGCTTGAAAAGACCTCCCTCAAAGCTATTGACATAGCTAGACGGTTGGTGGATATAGGGGTAAAAAGGTTTGTTTATACGGACATCTCAAGGGACGGGATGATGAGCGGGCCGAATTATTCGGCCATAAAAAAGTTCGCGTCCTCGGTAACGGTGCCGGTGACCGCCTCCGGCGGTGTTACCACGGACCAGGACATAGAAAAACTTGCCAAGATAAAGAATGTGGATTCCTGCATTGTCGGAAGAGCCGTCTACGAAGGGAGGGTAACCCTTGTTTGAGATCTACAAAAGGCCGCAGTATCCGGAACTCATCAAACACATAATGATGAACTGGGCGGCACTGGGCCTTCCCGAAACGGACCTGACCAAGCTCACCTGCAAAATAGCCGCGGCCAGAAAATCGGGTTTTAACTCTCTTATGACCTTTATCATGAGCGCCGGAGGAAAGCCTCTTGTTGTTATCAAATGTCCCAGGTACGGCGAAAGCAAACCAGCCGCGGATTCGCTGAAGACCGAAGCAAAAGTCCTCAAAGCTCTATCAGCTACCTCCTTAAAAGATTCCGCCCCTCCCCTTTACTTGTTTGAGAGCATCAACGGACTTGCTGTCCTTGTCACCGGAGGAGTTGCCGGAGGGCCTTTTAACGAACTGCTTGACAGGGAAAATGACTCCGAAAAGCTGGACAGTCTTCTTTCACTTGGAATAAGACCGGCTTTTGAGCTTGCAGGTATAAAGGACGGCCGGTCTGTTGAGGTTGATGATACTTTTATTGAGGAACACATCAGAAAGCCGCTTGCTGCCGTTTGCGAATACTTTCCACAGCATATTGAGATGATAGAGGGCACCTGCAGTAAAGTTCTTGCTTTGTGCCCCAAAAGCGCTCTGCACCTCAAAGAATGCTTTGTGCACAACGATTTCAACCCGTGGAACCTGCTGGGCTCAGATAAAGACAGCGTCTGCGTCATAGACTGGGAGGATGCTGTTTATGACGGACTGCCGCTGATGGACTTTTTCAACTACTATATCGTGGCCCACAGGATACTGTTCATGGGGGAGACGCCCTATTCAAGGTCAAGGACAGCGGAACAAAAGACGAAAAGGGCGCAGGTCCTTCTTGAGAACTACAAAAAGAACCTGGGACTATACTGCAAGGCCTCAAACATACCTCCGGAACTGGAGGACCTCCTGTTCCTTGTGTTTGCGGCAGAGATCTCAGCGTTCTTTGTTAATGAAAAAAGAAAGTCCATCTCCTACGCGGAATCCTGGGTGAGCATCCTGCTGAACCTAAAGGCCTCGAATTGTTTTGAGAGCTATATCAGGAAAATGTCAGGGCTCTAAAGAGAACACATATACCCCTTGAGGAAAAGACCTCAGAAACCCTTCCGTTTTGAGACCTTCTATCTTTGAAGAAACAAAAAGATACACTTTTTTCATGTTGAGCTGACAAAACGCGTGATCTGCCGCCAGTTTGACGAACTCCGGAGACCTTTCGGATGCAAGCAGCACAAGATGCTTGTTCTTGTAATCTATTGAAGAGAAAGAGAACGCTCCTTTGTTTTTCCCGGAGTGCTCATCATAGACCACATAGAAGAGCGGCCTTTCAAAAAGCGGTTTTGGCCTTGCAAGGGATCCAAATAGGTCCTTTTCATTGCATCCAAGCGCCTTGGAGCAGAAGGCTATGTCCTGCGTTTTAATGTGCCTTATCTTCATTGCACCCCCAGCCCTGCCAGTTTCTTTAGAAGCTGCGCTTTTTGCAGATAATCCTTTCTGAGAATGGAAAAAACATGGGAATCATGATAGGCTCCGGCCCTGAACACATGCTGCCGCAAGGTCCCTTCCTGCTCTATTCCGAAGGGAGCGCACTTTTTATAAAGCCCTAAAGAAGCTTTGTTAAAATCATGGACATTGCCGCAAAGCTTGTTCATGTTAAGTTCTTTGAACACTAGGTCAAGCGTCAGACAAATGACCTCTATGGAAGCCCCCTTTGCCCTGTACCCTTCTTCCGCAATGGCCATATCGTTCATGAGGCTGCCGTTCTTCCAGTCTATAGAATGCAGATTAAGAAAGCCTATCGGGACCCCCGAGCGGGTCTCTATCATATACAGGAGCGCTGTCGGAAAGGAGTTTGCCTGTTGTTTTATGATTGAGCGCAGATAGACGGTCTGCTCGTTCTTTGAGTTGAGGACCGAGCCGTAAAGAAGCCGGCACAGCTCAGGGTCAAGGGTCCAGGGTATCAGGATCTCGATGTCCGCTTCGCAGGCGGGGCGCAGCCCCGCAAGACGGCCTTTTATCATTTTTTATATTCGTCCTTGAGCAGGCCAAGGACCGCTACATCGCAGTAAGAGCCGTTAACATAAAGATGTTGTCTCAGCACTGCTTCCTGGACAAATCCGAGCTTCTCGAAGATATTCAAGGATGCTTTATCAGAGTCTATTATATGCGTATATACCCTGTGCATGTTCTTTTCGTCAAAGAGCTGCTGCAGCATCAACTGCAGGGCCTCAATGATCGGATCATCCAAGGAGCCTTCCTTTTTGTCAAGATACAGCGCGATATTGCGGTCCTGGTCTTTTTCGTTATCGGTCACCATCAGGGCGATCAGAGCTGAACTCTTGTCCCTTACAAGATAACTTTTTGAGGTTGTGCGTTTAAAAAGGTCCTCGGCGGTAAGCGCGGGGTGGGTCAGCGCCAGGCCCAGATAAGGGCTTTGATACGCCCTGTCTTTTCTCCAGTCCTCGATCTCGGGCGCGTCTTTGGACTCAACCGGCACTACAGAACAGAGCTTTCCCTTTAACATTTGGAATAATTATATCACGGAAGGGGCCGGGTGGCCTTAAACTATGAGCTTATTATAGGTGTCGGTATCAGGAGCCTGACTTGCCTTTTGTACCGAAGCCGTGTTCTGAAGGTTTATTCCTGCTTTTCCTAAAACACTTTCCATTGCCGCAGCCACTCCGTTGAGGTCGGCATCCTTGGGAAGGGACCCAAGAGCTTCGACAAGCCGGTTCCTTATGCCTGGATCTGCGGCAGAGGCCTTAAGAGCGGTCTGGAGCCTCGCCATGGTTTCAATAGATGTTTTGCTGGGAGTAAGGTCCATAGAAGGCGTCTCTATCGTCAGAAGCCCATGGTCAAGCATCTTGCCAACAATATTGTTGATCTCTTTAAGCGCTCCTTCGACATCCTTATCCCCCAGGAAGTTGATCAGTTCTTTTGCCCTGCCCCTAATTGCCTCCGCTGCCGCCTCAGGGGTCCCTAAGTCGTCCTTTTTGTTGCCGCTTATCCCGTATATTGTCATATCCTTCTCCTTTAGGCCTGTCTTTGCGCCATCCTGTTCATTGCGTCAACTAATTGTATATCTTTTTTGGCAAAAGAGTCAATCTCCAAGGCAAGCGCCAGCATTGCGGATGAGATGGTATTCTCCTCTTTTTTGATGTCTAAAATTCCGGATTCAACTTTTGCATAGTATTGTTCAAGGGCATTCTTTATCTGCTCAAGTTTTAAATAATACTTTTCGAGCTCTGCTTTTTTCCTTTCCTCAAGTTCCTGTGACTGCTTTTCCAGTTCTTCAACAAGTATCGTATAAGCGTTACGCAGCTTCCCCATTGCGATAAGCAACAGCACAGACGAAGCCAGGCTGTTATCAGCTTTTTCATAAGAGGTTAAGCCAAGGGTGATCCTGCCGGCCTCTAGCTTAGCCAGGTTTTGTTTGGGTGCCTGGTCACAATAGGATAGGAGTTCAGAAAGAAGCTCAGGCTTTATCCCTATTCCTAATTTGATAATTTCTTTTGCAAAGCTCTTTGCGGCTAGCTGCACTTTATTGGACATCTCATTAAAGAGTATTCTATTCTTATCCCTGACATGTGCGCGTGAAGAGCTTTCAAGCCTTGAGTAGCTTAAAAAGAGACTTGCCTGCGCTTCGGCCGTTTCTTCGGCCTTCTGTTTCGGCATATGGCGCAGTGCGCGTTCCGTCAAAGGAGAATAGACCAGGACAGCTTTTCCAAAACCGATATATAGTTCCGCTATGAACTCGTCTGCCGAATGCCCGTTCATGCCGACAAGTTCAATGGTTCGGTTAATGCGGCCTTCAATATTTGACAGAAAACCGCCTATTCTGGTCTCGTCAAGCTGAGGCCAGATGGAATACAGCTCTTCTCCAAAAGTGCTGAACAGATCTTTTATCCATTCTCCATGCTCATGGAGCCTGCCGGTGGCAAATAGGAGCCTATCGATGTGTTCGCGAGTTTCTCTGCCCTCCTGTTTTGCCTTAACCAACTCCTCATAAGCGCTGTCCCATCTTATAAGCATGTGCTTAGTCTTTAAAGAGTGGAGTTTTGCTAACTCGGAAAGGAACTCTGCCGTAAATTGCGTGTCATTAAGCCGTGTCTGCCAGTTTGGATAAAGCTCCATTTTGGCGAGATATAGATCTATTGTTAATTTCGACAGCGCGCGGAATTCCTGGCGGGAGTCAGATCCGCGTTCAAGGCTGAGACGAAGCCTTTCGAAAGACTCGTTCCACGATGTTTTTATTGATTCATAAGAGGAGTTTGAAGCCTGTTTTTTCTGAAGCTCCAGCATTGCTTGAGTGATCAAACTATTAACCGACAATGTTATGCCGATCGTAAACATCCTATGCCCTCTACATATATATCTTTAACTGATAGACCGGATTTCACCAAAAAGAAGGTTTTGTCAAATCCTTATGGAGGTGCCTTTTCTGGCAATATCTAGGGCAATTTCGGAAGGATCGGCCTTTTGCGAGGCTTTTACGGCCTTGTCGCTGTTAAGAATGGCGTTCTCCACCATAGACATGTCTATCTGTGCCATGGCGGTGTTAATGCCGCTTACAGCCTCTCTAACGAGCGAGGCTCCAGCGCTGTCGCCGCCGGCTATCATCGAAACCCCCTGCCCCATTTGACGGAGGTCGTTCAAAATAGCCTGCATGTTCATCCTGGTTGAGGTTGAATTTTCGTGAGGCATAAGACTGGTTATGTGAAGCATATTGTTAAGACAGGTGTTTATCTGCTCAACGGCTTCAAGGACAGGCGCTGCTTTAGAAGCAGGAAGGTTTTGGGCCATTTCCATAATGCTCTGGGCCATCGCAGCCATAGGATTGATGTCGTCCCTGCCTTTTGAAAAGCTGCCCACGGCTTCGATCGCACTCATGCTAGGTCTCCTTTTGAATTGACGCTATAGCCAGTCTTGATCTTGCCAGCGGGTCCTCTTCCAGCTGAACAAGATATCTTGTAGTGTTTTTTCTGGAACGCTCGTTGTTCCTGTTGATATCCTCCACGAGCCTGAGCCATTTTTCCGTTTCATGGGCTTGCAGTTCTTTGTCAAGCCAGTATCCGTAAGGGCTCTGATAGTTGCTAAACAGGCCGGAGTAATCAAAAGTTCGGTATTCTTCCTCATCTTCAGTAAAAGGCCATAGCAATGGGCTAGAGACGGAAGCCCTTGCCCTTGACGCAATAACGGGACCCGCTGCCTCTTTTAGCATAGCAGCGACCCTGGGGTCTTCTTTTGCCAGAGCATTTAAATGCGCTGCTTCTTTTTGCAGATGTCCGTCCAGGCGTTTGATCAAGCCTTCTACCTGGACCACCCTTGGGTCTGAATCCGGAACTCCTTTTTTCTTAAGGGCCAGGAGCCCTGCCTGAAGGTCGGCTCTTAAATGAACCGTCTCTTCGAGCCTTTTCAGCGAAGAGCCGGCTCTTTCAACGGTACTGCCCGATACACCCTTATCCCTTTCAAGTTCTGACGAGAGCCGCTCTATATTTTCCGGAGCGGTTTTAAGAAGGACATCGAACGGCACCGTAGCGGCAGCGGACGAAGATTTATACGCCGCAACAGCCTCGCCGGCCCTGTCAAGAGCGGCCTTGGGACTGTAGAGCGGCTGCCGGTCCTCTACCTTAGTCAACCCGTACATATCAAGGAAGTTTATTGTCATTTTATATCCTCGAATCTATCAGTTTGAGTTTTTTGCCGATCCTTCTGTTCAACACACTGGCCATAAAGCTTCCCTTGTTGGCTTCGTAGTCTTTTATCCTTTTTTCTCTGGACTTGATACCCTCCAATTTCTTGACCAGCTTAACAAGATATACCAGTTCTTTTTCCTCGCCGTCAGAGAGCTTTTCCACCCCTTCTTTCTTTTCTCTAAGGTTCATCAGTTTAAAGACAGAGGATTCATAGACCGTGCTTTCTATCTCTGCTTTTATCTTTTTTATGTCGTCCTGACCCAGGGTTATACCCAACTCTCTCAGTTTGCCCTCAAGGCTGTTGAGCCTTTTGGATACCATCCTTATCCTTGCTTTGCTTTCGTCAACAAGGAGTACTCTTTCCATGTAAGCTTCTTTTATCAGGGCTATCAGTTTGACCCTGGCCAGGCCCAGGGCCTGGTCCTTTATTTCTTTGATCTCTCTGTCGTTAAGCCCCAGTTTTTTCAGTTTTGAGGTCACATTCCTCAGTTTGAAAGATGTCCTGAAAAATGTTGCCCAGGTAAAGTTGAGATACCTTTCGGTAAAGACCGCCCTTGCCTGGTCTATCAGAGAGCTCTTTTCCAGCTCTATGCGCGCGGTTTCGTCCTCTTCTTCCTGCTGCTTTCTTCTTCCGTCGCTTCCCATCTCGTGCTTTGCGTCGTTCTCCTTGCCTATCATGTTGATGACATTTTCAGGAAGTTCCTGCAGGCCCAGGTCCCATTTTTTGTCCTCCCAGGCCCTGGTCCACTTGGGCAAATCCACCCCCACCCTGTTGGCCAGTTCGATGAATTTCCCTATCTCTTCTTTGCCGAGCGCCGACTTGGAATTAAGCGCGTCCCTTGCAACATCCTTTTCGAACTCGTTAAGGACGACCGATCTTAAGATGTCCTCTGCCTCCGCCTTGGCCTTGTCGGTGGTCTTTTGAAGGTCGTAGCCTCCAAAAGAGTGCCCGCCGAGGGATTCGTTTAGGAACGCAAAATCCAGTATGCTGTTTATGCCTTTTTCGTTGATGGCCCACTCTATGGACTTCTGCGGAGTGGTGAGCCTTTTTAGAAAAGCGTCCTTGATAAGGAGCGCGAGCTCTTTTCTGGCCTGGCCCCTTACCAGGGTCTGGATATCATGGAACTCCTCGCCGGTCATGCCTTCTTTTTCCAGTTTTGCTCTTACTTCGTCTATCCTGCGCTTGATGGCGGCCCTGGCATCCGGATTGCCGTCGGCCATTATCAGTTTGGAGGACAGGCTGGCAAATTCGCTGATGCTCTGCTCCATCCCCTGCCCCGACTTGCCTTTTGCCCACTGCATTATCTTCTGCCTGGAAGAAACGCGCTTCATCCCGTTGATCTCTTCTTTGATGCCTTTGTTGTCGGAAGAAAGGAGTTCTTTGCTGTCATCGGAGCTGTCGTCCGAAGACCTCAGTTTTTCCTTGAGGCCTTTTATGTTGGTCTCTCCGCTCTTTAACTGGCTTACCACCCCCATGGTGCTAAGCGCGTTCAGGGACCTTGTCATGATGTTCTTTTCAAGATTGTCAACATCGGACATAAGGTCAAGCGACCTCTTTATCTCCTGCGTCTTTTCGGTCTGCGTGCCTTTGTTGAGGACATTCTGCAGATTTTGCGTGGCCCAGGTATTCCCTATCTGAGCCATCTCCTGCGAGCCGGCCTTGTCAACTATGCTCTGCATTGCTCAACCTCTTTCTTTAACAGTCCAAGCAACTGTGAAGCGCTTTCATTCTCGGGCTGAAAACTCTTTACGGTCTCAAGATGAGGGATAGCTTCGCTGTAGCGTTTTTCGGACACCAGGCAGTTGGCATAGAACAAATGTCTCATCACATTCCAGCACAGGTCGTTGCTGGGCAGCACGGGATGCTGTTTTTTGGGAAGAGAGACCGCCTTCTCCAGCAGGGCAAAGGCTTCCTGCAGCCTGCCCATAGAAAGGAGGGAGCCTGCTGCTATGCAGTAGCCTTCGGCGTTATCAGCGTTGCACTCTATCGCCAGCATAGCCTCGTGTGCGGCCTTTTTGTGGTCCTGAAAGCGGAATGCCGTCCAGGCCTTGCCCAGATGTGCTCCTTCCCGGATGTATTTTGAAAGACCATCGTTCGTATTACAGACGGCGATCACTTTGTTAAATGTCTCTTCCGCCTCAACAAACCTCTCAAGATCCAGGTATCTCATGCCCAGAAGGAGCAGGTATACGGGATCAGAAGGATTATTCTGCGACACTTTTTCAAAAAGGCGGGCCCTTTCCGAGTTCTTATGCTTCATCTTTTCTTCGGGCAGGTTCCTGCCCCAGTGGTAAAGCGAGATGCCGTCATATTTTTCCGCTTCCGGCATAGAGCCCGAAGGAGCGGTCACCTGTTCGTTAATAGGCCTGGTAAAGTGAAAGCCCTTGTTGTTCCTGAAGACCTTGTCCCTGTAATAGGAATTGTAAGCCTCTTTGGTGCCGTAGGGGCATTCTTTAACAACAACATGGACCGTATCGGCTGCCGTCCTGTCCAGACGGTAGCGGAGCTTTTCCAGGTCCTGCTCTTCGATAAGTTCGTCGGCATCGAACCAGGCTATCCAGTCCGAATCCGCACGGGCTATGGAATTGTTCCTGGCGGCAGAAAAATCGTTATTCCACTCATAGTCGAACACTTCCGCGCCCAGGGCTTTTGCCGTTTCTTTTGTGTCATCGGTAGAACCGGTATCAACAACAATGACCCTGTTGCAGCCTGCCACAAGCGACGGCAGTGTTTGCCTCAAGTTGTCCGCTTCGTTCTTAACTATCATGCAGACATTCAGGCTTGTCTTGAACATGTTACGCCTTTCATTTTGTTCAAAAACGCTTTGTCCAAAGCCTCTTTACTTCTCTTTGCGGCGGCTTCGAGCGAGGCCACCCTGGTCTCCAGCCTGGTTATAAGCAGCCCGGTTTTGTAGATCTTCGACTTTAGTTGTTCTGCTTCTTTTTTCATATGGAATAGGCCTCCGCGGCGCCTTCTGCCATCATGAGTTTTGTCTCGAGTTCGAGGCGGTTCTCTTTAAGCTTTTCTATCCTGGCAAGGCAGGCATCGATGGTCAGTTCCCTTATTTCGTTCTCGCTCATCTCTATCCCGAGTTCTTTGAGCTTAACTATGATCTGCTTGATGCCCCACTGCATAAAGGCCCTGGTGGCCTTTGAGGCCTTTACCATCTGCTGGTCGCCAAGGAACTCGCCGAGTTCCATCAAAAGGTAGCAGACAGCGTCCTTTTTGGCCTCGGTAAGGGCGCTCTTTAACTCGGCTACGGAGGCTCCCGCCTGCTCCAGCTGCATCTTTTTGATCGCTGCCTGAGACGCTTTTATCTCAACAATGAACTTGTTGCTGTTCTTAAAGCGTCCCGAAAGGATGTTTATATATTCGCCAAGCAGTGTGTCTTTGTCAGCCATCTTATGCCTCTTTCCCTGTCAGCGCCGCGCCGAGGTCTGCCAGCATTCCCTTAAGCCCCGCGGCCATTTTTAAAAGATCGTAGGCCTCTTTGTTGTCCCTGTGCTTTTCTTCGTCGCTTACCGCCTTTACGGTCTGCCCCTTGGCGGCTGCCGTTCTTCTGGTCCTGTTCTCGCTGCGCTCGGCATAGGAGGCGGTGCCGTCCGTTCTGACCGCCTTTGAGGACGATGCCGCCGGGGCTACCGAGGTGGAAAGGGTGACCTGGTCATAGCCATAGTGGCTGGAATTCTGTGCGTTCTGCGGCCTTACTGTATTTTGCTGCGCAGAAGCGGAGGACTGGACCCCCTGGTGGTGAGAAACTCCGTATATATTAGCCGCCATTAAATGACCCCCAATACGGTATTTGAATGGGATTTTGCTCTCTATGTATATATCGTCGGAGGGGTGCTTAAACTTGCATCAAATTTCAGGCTTCAGGCTGATGGCTAAAGGCAGGGAGGCTGAGGGTTATTTCTTTCTGCTCTTTGCCGCCATATTCTTGAGCTCCGCCTGGCGTGATCTCTGTCTTGCCTCGGCGGCCTGGTTAGCTGCCTGCATCTCGCCTCGCCTCTTTTCGGCATAAGCCTTGTCCCTCTGCTCCTCGGCCTCTTCCATGGCTTCTGTCTGCTTTTTGGCGGCTTTGTACTCAGCCTTGGCATTAGCATAGTTTCTCTGACTCTTCCACATCTGTATCATAGTCCACACATCCGTGGAGTTTTTGCTGTCCATATACTCGTACGAAGCAGCGTACCATTGATTCCATGTGCAAGAAGGCATTGATCTGTAGAAAGGGTTATTTTGTTCTTTGCCATTATAAAACACATAAGGTGATTCTATTTGATCTTTTCCTATCCCTTCTTTCACCATATTTACCTTATCCCCATTACCATAATAAGTGCCATAGGACGCATACAATTTACAAAAAAGACCATCTGCGCCGAGAGTGGGATTTGATGTCAGGGTTAATGTCTGGTGCAAGGCTTCAAGCTTGCTGGATATATGCATCCTGTTGGGGTCCAGTGCCGATGGGTCTTCAGTTTCAGGATCGTTATCGGCATCGGCACAGAGAACCTTTTTCAGGTCAGCATAAGCCGAGACAAACAACTCCAGAAAACTATATCTTTCCCCCTGGCTGTTTATATATACATAGCCACTGTGTGCAGCATCAGAGGAATTACCCCTATATATCATCTGTCTCATGGCATAGGTAACGGGATGAATATAACTGGTTAGTTGGCTTAGAATACCCATGTGAAAATCACTGATCCCCTTTTCCTTATTGTCCTTACTCCAGGAATTGCTGATGTCTACATACTGGCTATAATCTTCAAGCCCAAGGCCTCTGTAGTCCCATCCTCCGACCAGGTCAAAAATACCCGAAGAGATCATCAGGATGGAATAGACCATTTTTTGTGCAAAATTCACTGTTTTCAGCGATGATTTTGCCTTGTCAAGCATTCCGTCCGTTAAGTTATCTGTATCACCGATATAATCCGAATATTTGTATGAGGAGTTCCCAACCAAATAAGAGTATGGATTTGCATTTAATTCTTCCGATATCCAGGCTATTGAACCGTTCTCGCCTGCTTTTATGCTTGCCATGAACTCATCCAGTCCCGTCTCATAACGCACGGTATCATCCAGCAGAGAGGACGAAAGCCCAGTGTCGAAATCCTTCACAAACCTCCCGTTCGCGTCGTAAATCCCGTATTTTATTGTGCTGCCTGTTGTGTCAAATTGGCTGGCAAAATCGTGGTCAATGCCGGCCTCAGATCTTGACGGTATCTTAAAATATTCTGAAAAAGTCGGCATTGTCAGATACCTTCTTCCCCAATCATCGTCTTTCCACAACCCCATCATGAATTCTTCCGCAAAGTTTATATCGGTGGGATGAACGAGGGGAATCATTTCTGAAGGGTCCTCAAACTGGGTTATCAACGGCGTCATCGCATAATTTCCGGCGCTTTCAAAAGACGAGACATGGAGGCCTTGAACTTGCTCCGTGCTTTTTTTGTCGCTCAAAAGACTATCGCTTCTTATAAATGGTATGCCTGTTTGATTTCCGCCAAGGCTTATCAACCTCTGATAATGAGCGTGATCAGTAACGACGGGTTTTCTTAACACGGTATGGTCGTTTTCATCGTCAACCTGCACGGTAGAATTTCTTACAAGGTCCATAAAACCGAACGGGTCGGTGGGGTCCATATCGGGATTTCCACCGCTGCTGTAGCCGCTCAAACAGGTCCGGACATCTGCCCCGCTCATATTCTTATATTTAAACCCGTTGGCTACCTTGCTTTTCTCTTTTGCTTCGTCCAGGAGGTCTTTTCCTCTATAATCCCTCACACTTATATCTTTTCCGTCTTCTATCTCCATAGTCTGTTCTATTCCGTCCTCATCGGTGTAACTAACGGAATGGTTGCTGCTTTTTCCCATGTACTCGTACATCCATTTGAACATTTCGAAGAACTTAAGGCTGGTTTTTTCCCACTTATCGTACCCGGCTTCTCCATCCCTTGCTTCGAAGACATATTTTTTCCCGTCCCCCGCCCAAGCTTCCGGAATGTATTGTTTAACCGGAGGTGCTACAGATGTTCCCATAAGAGGGGCTTCGTAGGTGGGATATCTCTTTGCAAGAAAGAACATTCTCTAAATATACCTTTCTTCAGCCTATCATTCTGCCGGCTTCTTTATAAAGGTCCGTGATATAGGTGACATCGACCTTGAGGATGAACTGGATCGCCTGCGAATATGCCTGCACGTTAAAGTCGGCCCTGGCAATTGTACCGGCCAGATCAACGGAATTTGTAAAATCATAGGACTCTCCTCCCACCTGGACCTCTTCCCCATTGCCGGCTCCCGCGTTGGCGGCTGCCACGGCAAGGGAAAACATGGCATCATAAAAGCTTTTTAATCCCTCTTTAATAGGCGCTTTTACCTGAGGCGTTCCCGTTGTAGTTGAGGCGATAGACAGGTTGTTTATGTTGTTCGTTGCCACTTTTTACCTCCGGTGCCTTATTGGGGTCCCACAGATATTAATCGGGGTGTAGTGGACAAAACTTGCATTGGATAGAAGGCAAGAGCTGAAGTGCTCATTACTCAAGACTCAAACTCACACTACATACTTATCCTGATTCGAGTATTGTCCGCGCTATACTGGTCTTGAGCAATAGTGTGAGTCTTCTGTCTTGAGCGCTCACTACTCAAGACCTGCCTACAGCACCCAAAAAGAGAAACCCCCCTGTTTTACCAGGGGGGTCGGTTGCATTGTTTTCTTGGTTACAATGCGTCGCCTTACGCCCTTGCGGCGCCTTCCCTTGTCTGCGACACCTTACCAGTGTTCTTGATGCCTTCCTGAACCGCAGCCATCATCTGGTCTATCTTGAACTGCAGCTCAACAAGTCCGCCGGCCTGGATATCCTGTCCTATCCTGACCGCAACACCCGCTATCATAGTGACTTCCTCGTTCTCACCAGGGTTGCTAACAGCTTTGTTCAAAGCTGCCAGATCATTGCCTTCAGCCGCGTTGCCATTAACTCCAGTCCATTGCGATCCGTTCCATGTGTAGATATTTGTCCCTATCGCGCAATCGTTGACAGTAATATCTTTTCCGGCGGCAGCGGTTGCCAGATCTATCATGTTTTGCAATGCGCTTGCGTTTGCCGCATTAATGCTGTTCCCGAGGTCCGTTACTAATCCCATTCTACTCACCCCCTCTCTGTTCTGTTTTTGGATAAAGTCTCTGTTATTTTGTTTATGCTGTTATCGCTGACCTTTGACTGTGAACTCCCGAGATCGACATTGGAAACAGAGGACGGCTGCGTCAGTTCCCCTTTGATGGAGTTTATTATATCACTTACCTGTCTGGCCGCCGTGTTTATGTCCGCAACTTTTGTCATCTTTACCCCTCTATTTACCCTATCGCAGTACCGGGAGGAAAACTTGCGTTATTTTTAGAAGTACTTGGCCACCGCAAGCAGGGCCTCGGCTATCTTTTCGGCTGTTTCGGCCGTCATCGCTGCTATGTTGGTCAATGTATTGGTCATGTCCTGCAGTCCGGTCATGGCCTTGTTGTATTCGTCCCTGCTTATATGCCCGTCGCCGTCGGTGTCGTACTTGTTAAGATAGGCTATTATTTCCGGGTCTGTCGAGATCCCGGAAATAGGTATCTCCACATCGGTGTCTTCATAATCCGTGTTGCTGAAGGCATCGGTAAGGTCGGCCGCCGTCTGCTGATAATCGTCCATCACATCCATCGCGTCATTAACCGCCGACCCTGCCTGGTATATGCTTGACATGGCTTTTCCTCCTTATTTCTTCCCGGACTGGGCCTTGGCGGCCTCCAGGTTGGCTTCCGCCAGTTCTTTTTGAGCTTCCATTTCCCACTGCTTGTACAGGTTTTCGGAGGCACTTTCTATCTGTCCGCTCTGGAGCTCGCCCCTTTTTTGTATGAAATTCGTCGCAATCCCGCTCATTTGTTTTCTCCTATATGAACGCCGCTATCTGGATCCCTGCCTTAATAACGCCGAAGATACCGTTCCATTTGTTGGCTTCTCTATACACTTCGGCAGTTTTGAGCACTGCGTTTATCTCTCCCTTTTTTGCTTCGAGACCTTTGTCCTTGCACCTGGAAATGGTTCCGGCAAGTGCTTGAGTGCCGGATTCGTGATACCTGGAAGCGCTTTCAGCATCGCCGCTCTCAACAGCCGATGCCGAACTCCTGAACGAGTCCGCGGCGCTTCGGCATAACGCAGCCCCTTCCGGTGTTGAAGCCGAAGAGGCAAACTCATCGCATTTGTCGGCCAGGCTTCTTTGCTTATCGGCGGCCGCCCTTCTTGCGGCAAGGCTTGCAGAATTGCTCTCCGTAAGAGCGGCTTCTCCCGGCTGCCCAGGCCCACCTTTAACCACTGTTTTGCCCGGACCTCCCGGACGCAGACCAGTACCGCTTTTTGCAGGTCCTTGCGCCTGTCCTGCTGTTTTGCCTGCCTCAACCGCTCCAAGCCCCATTTTCTTCTCCTATCAGTCTATCGGCTCCATCCCAACAAAACTTGCGTGCTCAAAAGATAGAAAAGATCGCCTTGCCGATCGAGCCAAGCGCGCCAAAAAACGCATCCGATCGCGCATCATCCGCTATCTTTTCGGCCTTTTTGTGCATTGCCAAAAGAGTTTCGTTCTTTACATCATACATCTCGGCCATGGTGTCTCTGGTCTCGTCCTGAACAGCGTCATTTGTGTTTGCCAGCCTAACAGTTCCTTCTATTGACATATCAATTTCTCCTTATAAGGGCTATCAGAATGCTTTGATCCCGAATAGTTTAACAACTGATTGCAGGCCTTCCAATATCGCCTGATAAAGCTGCAGTTTCCACTGTTTTCTTTGCATATCTTTCTGTTCCTTTGTCCAGTGGATGCTTTCTTTTTCATTTCCGGACCGTGTTTTTTTAGTTATCACTCCGTTTGCATCTTTAATTTCAACAGAGTATTGGTCTTCTTTTCCTTCAGTAAGAGCTGTAAATTTACCGGCAACTTCTTCAAGGGTTTTGCCTGTGATCGGGGGACCCACAAGTTTTCTTTCGATCATTCCTTCGCTATACCTTTGGGCAGTATATGTATCTGTATTGCTGTCATATGTCACTTCCCATGTCTCTTTTGAATCCGGAGCATTTGCCTCATCCTCCCAATGGTAAAGAGTAATTGAGCCAAAATAAGTTGCCCGCTGTGCAGTCCCTACTATTGGAGATGCCTCCAAGACATATTTCCCGTCACTTGTATTCGCGTCAGCCTTATCAAGGTTGCTTCCCTTTTCCACAGTTAAAGTGATAGGAGCTGTTCTGTGTTGCGCGCTTAAAAATGCGATAAAGTCCTCGTGTTTATCGTTATCTTGATTTTTATTGTTTACCTTAAGATATTCATTATAAGAATTTATAACAGCCTGTGCATTGTTCCAAGCAGAATTAGCTGCTAAAAATGGATTTGTTGTGGCAGTTATATTTGCAGTAATTATGGCACCTGCATCAAAAGTCATTGTTTTCTCCTATACCTCCACACATACGATCCCGCCGGTTCTTGAACCCGCCGCCAGATGAAGCTCCTGAGGGTCCTGGACCTGAGATACTTGCTCGGCAGCCGCAGGTTTTACTCCCCCGGCTGCGGCCGGAAGTCCGCCGGAGGCCTCTTCGAACTTGCCAAAAACCTTTTCCGCCGCCAGGGCCAGTTTTGACATTTCCATTGCTGCTGCCATTTATTCTTCTTTCTTTTTGCTCACTCAGTGAGTGCTGGCAAATCTTGAGATCTCACCTTTGGTCAGGGCCCCGTCGCCATTTTTGTCAGCCTTAAGCAATTCGTCCTTAGTCAACTTACCATCCCCGTTATCTAGCTTGCGAAGCTTATCTGCCGCAATGCCATATTGCTTGCTCATATCATCGATGCTCATTCCTTCAGCAGGAAGGCCGTCTATTCCGACTTTTCCTATTACAGTTAGTGCTTCGGCAGATGCTTTGGCATCCGATTTCTTTGCTATCAGCTGTAATATTGTCGGAAGAAGGCCGCCAAGAATTCCCAGTGGATTCATTTGATTCTCCTTTACAGTTTAATATTGTGAGCCTTGCTGGAAGCCGCCTGCTTTATTGCAGGGGCCGTGGATGCCGCTTTTGGCGCCGCCTGTGCTGCTCCTACTTTTGCCGCTGCCATGAGAATCCCTCCTTTTTTTGTCCTCAATAGTTTATCGCGCCAAAGCCCTAAGAACTTGCATGGAATTTATGAATAAAGAATTTTTAGAATTCTTGGGCATGTTTATCCCGACGCTAAAGCGTCGGTTCCTTTGTGAAGCAGCCCCTGGAGCCGAACCTTCAGGTTCGGATAATTGTGAGTGCCCTCTTAGAGAATTTCCATGTATTTCAACGGTATTTCTATCATATTTCTCATGTTTGCTTTTCCGACATCTCTGCGTCATTTTCCAGCTCCTCTATGGCTTTAAGTATCTCGTTAATTACATCGTCGTCGCACCAGTCGGGGAAGTCTTTCTTGTCCATGCTATTTTCGCATCCTCTTTTTTATGACGCCAAGCCTGTGCAACAGGGCCATTATGTCCGAAAGAAAGTCAAAGTCGTGCTTTTTCTTTTTTTCGTCCTGAGGGTCCTTTTCCTCATCGCTTTTGACACCCCCAAGGTCGCCGGAGGTCTTTTCCTTAATGGAGTAAAGGGTGTCCTTTTTCTTGGCCTCGATAAAGAGGTCTTCGTTCATCCCGCCGTACACGGCCTCGCCTTTGGCCTGGGTTTTTACCTCGCTGGTCTTTTGCTGTGCGGAGGCCGCGGCCGAAGTGGTGGTCTGGACCTCTTTTTTGGCAGGAGCCGCTTCGCTCTCAAACCTTTCGGCCCTGGCAAAGAACTTTGAGTATTCCTGATGTTTTGACTGCTCGGCTTCAAACCTGGAAAAGGGATTCTCCCTGGTAGAAATGTTGTCCAGGTGGTCGTTAAGACCCCCTGAGGCCTGTTCCGCGGACAGGTTTACGGATGGAGAAAAGGTCATAATTTGATTCCCGTTTTGTTCTGTATGAATCCTTTGATGAAGTTTGGAAGCATGGACTTTGAGCTCATCTGGGACTTTCCGCCGCTCTGGGCCGCGCTTTTGATAGAGTTAAGATAAGCATTGGCTACCGCATTCTTTGACGCTGCCATATTTCACCTCCTGATAATGGTTCTATATAGTTATCGGGGCAAGGGGAAAGGAACTTGCATACCCCCTCTGTCTTCAGTTTATAGGTCTTGAGCAATAGTTCGAGTGTTTAGTCTTGAACGCTCAATACTAAAGACTCACACTATGTCCACTTTTCTTTGGTCGCAAAGAAAAGTGGACAGAAAAGAAACTCGTTAAGGGCTCTGCCCTTAACAATCCCGCGATTGCCGAAAGCTCCTCCCTGCATCTATCAAGCCCTCATACGGGCTTGCTGGGTTATTCATTCATTAGTGTTTTCCCTGATATTCACCTTTGGTCGTCGCCCGGAACGGCAAACGTCCTTATCTATTAATTATGCAAGGAATGCAGGGTATGGGGGCGGTCCCTTTGGGATGAGCGAACCGGAGCCGAACCTTTAGGTTCGGGTAATTGATGGAAACCCGACGCTAAAGCGCCCGCCTGCCGGACGGGCAGGTCGGCTCCATCCGCCTATATCGTCTTATCCGGGGGTATCAGGGAACCCGGTTTGAGGCGGGAGGCGGGCCGGGTCTTGCAGCGGTTGGCGATTATAGAGCCGGGGCCGACAACGGTATTTTCGCTGAGATAACACCAGCTCCCGATGATGCTGCCGTCAACACTGCACCCCTGGCCTATCACGGTGTCAGGCCAAATGATGCAATCGTTAAGCCGGCAGTTGTCTCTGATGGTGCAGTTGTCCCCTATTATTATGGTGCCGGAAAGAAGAGTACTTTCTGAGATGCGGGAATTCCTGCCAAGGACGATCTTCCTTGAATGCGTCATCCCTCTTGCCTTTACCTTGCCGCCGGCAAGATCAAAGTTGGCTTTTATATAATTTGGTATGGTGCCGATGTCCAGCCAATAAGAACTGCTGTCAAAACCATAAAAGGGCTTGTTTTCTTTCACAAGGGCGGGAAAGAGCTGTCTTCCAAAGTCGTAGAACGAGCCTTCGGGTATCAGGTCAAGGACCTCTTTTTCGAACACATAGACCCCGGTGTTGGCAAGCAGAGAGAGAGCTTCTTCTTTTTTGGGCTTTTCCTGAAAGGCCTTTATCCTGCTATCCTTTTCCAGTATAACCACCCCGAACTCGGAAGGATCTTCCACTTTCACAAGAGCGATCGTTGCAAGGGCTTTCTTTTTTTTGTGAAAGTCGATGAGCTTTTTAAGGTCTATGTCCATCAGGACATCGCTGCTAAGCACCACAAAGGTCGAGAAGGGCTTTTTTGTGGAGCGGGCCATCTTGTGGACTCCTCCAGCGGTCCCCAGCAGCTCTTCCTCGTAGGAATAGGACAACTCAACTCCGAATTCCTTTCCGTTCTTGAAGTAGCCTTGTATCTGCTCGGGAAAATAGTGGAGATTGGCGGTTATGTCCTTTATGCCGTGCTTTTTGAGGAGTTCTATGTTGTAGAGCATTGCAGGCAGGTTGCACAGAGGGACCATGGGTTTTGGCAGAGCCAGGGTAAGCGGCTCAAGCCTTGTTCCGACCCCGGCGGCCATGATAAAGGCCTTCATCCGATCTTTTTTACGCGCCTTAGATGGCGCCCCCCCTCGAACCCTGTTTTAAGCCATTCTTTGAGTATCCGGAGAGCTTTTTTGCTGTCAAGCACTCTTGAGCCCAGGCACAGGATGTTGGAGTCGTTATGCGCCCTGCTCATCCTGGCGCAAAAGAGGCTTTCGCATACCGCGGCGCGTACTCCTTTAAACTTGTTGGCGGCCATTGCCATGCCCTGTCCCGTACCGCACACAAGCACGGCGCGGGAGTATTTTTTTTGTGAAACCGCTCTTGCGGCGGCTTTTGCAAAGTCTGGATAATCGCAGGACTCTGCGGAAAAGGTCCCAAAGTCCACTGCCAAATGCCCGGCTTTGGCAAGCGCCTTCTTAAGCTTTTCCTTAAGCTCAAATCCGGCGTGGTCGGATGCAATAGCTAATTTCATTAAAACCCTTACAGCCCGACACTAAAGTGTCGGCTCCATGGAGAAGAAGACAGGAGCCGAACCTTCAGGTTCGGGTCAGTTATATGATTTCCAGATACCTGTCCAGTTCCCACTGCGTCACCTTGGTGCGGTAATCATCCCACTCTGCCGTTTTTGCGTCGATAAAGCGGCCGTAGGTGTGTTTGCCAAGAGCGTCCTTTATAAGAGGATCATTTTCGGCCTCGTCAAGCGCCTCGCGCAGGGAGCCCGGCAGGGTCGCTATGTTCTTTTCTTTTAGCGTGGCGCTGTCAAATTCGTACACATCGCCTTCTGTGGCCGCAGGGGGCACCAGTTTTTTCTTGATGCCGTCAAGTCCCACCCTTAGCATCACCGCAAAGGCAAGGTAGGGGTTGCAGCTCGGGTCAGGGCAGCGCAGCTCCGCCCTGGTGGCAAGCTCCCTTCCGGGAGAGAACCTCGGGATCCTGATGAGAGCGGACCTGTTCTTGTGCGCCCAGCAGATATAGACCGGGGCCTCATATCCGGGGACAAGGCGCTTGTAGGAATTGACGGTCGGGGCAAGGACCGCGCTCATGGCCCTGGCATGCTGCAGCTGTGAGGCAATATAGCTCAAAGCGAGCTTTGACAGTTTGTATTTGTTCTTGGCATCATAAAAAAGGTTTTGCCCTTTGGCATTGAACAGGCTCTGGTGCACATGCATGCCCGAGCCGTTGACGCCGTAAAGCGGTTTTGGCATGCAGGTGGCATGCAGCCCGTATCTCTGGGCTATTGCCTTAATTACATATTTTAGAGTGACCGTGTTGTCTGCCGAAGAAAGCGCGTCGCTGTAGCGAACATCTATCTCGTGCTGGCCGGGGCCCACCTCATGGTGGCTCATTTCTACCGTCATTCCCATATCTTCGAGAGCAAGTATTATGTCCCTTCTTACATCAGAGGCCATGTCAAGGGGAGAATAATCAAAATAACCTCCGACATCATGGGGCTCGGCGGTTATATTGCCGTTGTCCTTTTTCAGCAAAAAGAACTCTACTTCGGGTCCGGTGTTGAAGATATACCCTGCTTTTTTGGCTTCAGCGAGGTTCCTTTTCAGGATGCCTCTCGGGTCACCCTCAAAAGGCTCGCCGTCGGGAGTATAGATGTCGCAGATAAAGCGGGCAACTCTTTTTTCGTGCGCTTTCCAGGGAATGACCCTGTAAGTGGAGATGTCCGGCTGAAGGAACATGTCGCTTTCGGAAATGCGCGCAAAACCTTCTATGGAAGAGCCGTCAAACCAGGTCCCCTTGTCAAGACAGTCCTCAAGCCTTTCCACCGGGATAGAAACGCTCTTTATGGTGCCCAGGATATCCGTGAACTGCAATTGAACGAATTTTACTCCGTCGCTCTTGGCCTTGGACAGAATATCCTTTTTTGCCGAACTTAAAGACATTAGCTTCTCCTTTTCCTTATTTAATTAGATAATTCTAACAAATGGCGGTGGCTTTTACAATGGAATAAACCCATCACTGAGTTAGACCCGACACTAAAGTGTCGGCTCCATTGGGAAGCAAAACCGGAGCCGAACCTTTAGGTTCGGGTAATATGGTGTTTTAGCAAGGATACTTCAAATTAAGACAGCCCTGGCAGAGGGGGTTCTTGGGTATGGCGACCGCTTTCAGGAGGCCTTCGAGGCTCAGGTAGCCCAGAGAATCCGCGCCCAGGTATTTTCTGATCTCTTCGACCGAGTAGTTGGCCGCTATCAGCTGGTCCCTGCTCGCAGTATCTACCCCAAAGTTGCAGGTCCCGATTATGGGAGGGCTTGCCACCCTCATATGGACCTTTTTGGCCCCCGCTTTTTTAAGGAGCTTGACTATCTGCCTGCTGGTGGTCCCCCTCACTATGGAATCGTCCACCAGGATTATGTCTTTTCCTTTGATAACGGCCTTTATAGGATTGAGCTTTAACTTGACGCCGAGCTCCCTTATGTCCTGTGTCGGCTGTATAAAGGTCCTTCCAACATACCTGTTCTTGACCAGCACATCGCTGAAGGGGATCTTGGACTTTGAAGCATATCCTATCGCGGCCGGCGTTCCTGAATCCGGGACCGACACCACATAGTCGGCCTTTACGGGATGCTCCTTTGCCAGGATGCGGCCCATGTCTATCCTTGCGTGATAAAGGTTGCGCTTGTCCATGACGCTGTCGGGCCTGGCTATGTAGATGAATTCAAAGATGCACAGCGCCGGCCTTGCCTTTGAATACATGAAAGAGCGGATGCCTTTTTTGTCTATGACCGCGATCTCCCCCGGTTTTACCTGCCTGATGGACCTTGCGCCCAGGATGTCAAGTCCGCAGGTCTCGGATGATATTACATAACTGTTGTCAAAATGCCCTATAGAAAGGGGCCTGATGCCGTTGGGGTCGCGCACCGCATAGAGCCGGTCCTTGGTCATGATGCCGAGAGAGAACGCTCCTTCGAGCTTGCACAGCACGGAGCTTAGCGCAGAGGTCAGGTCCTTTTCTTTTTCAAATACCAGCAGGGCCCCTATTATCTCCGAATCGTTGTTGCCCTTGAAAGCATACCCTTTTGAGCGGATCTCTCTTCGCAGTTCTTCGGTATTGGTCAGGTTGCCGTTGTGAGCTATAGCCACTGTACCGTAAGGAGTGTTAATTATTATCGGCTGGGCATTGGTTATGTCGCTTGTACCGCTAGTGGAATACCTGACATGGCCGAGCCCGATGTGGCCCTTTAGGCCTTCAAAAGCCTTTTCCTTGGCAAAAACAACGTTCACTAGCCCCATGTCGATATAGCTTCTAAAGTTATCGCCGTTTGAGGTTACTATCCCAGCGCTTTCCTGTCCGCGGTGCTGGAGAGCATAAAGGCCAAAATAGATATGTTTTGCAACATCCCTTTTGTCAAGGCAGAAGATGCCGAAAATGCCGCACTTATCGTTCAATTTTTTGCGCGGGAAATTGAAGTTCACGGTTAAATTTTACCCTTTTCTAAGGTAATCGTCAATCGCGCGGGCTGCTTTTTTCCCCGCTCCCATGGCAGAGATGACGGTGGCGGCCCCGGTAACAATGTCGCCTCCCGCAAATACACCCTTCATTGAGGTCTGTCCCGTGGACGGGTCTGCTATTACGCCTCCCCATTTTTCTGTTTTTAAGTCCGGGGTCGCTTTTGACAGAAGAGGGTTAGGGCTCTGCCCGATGGCAATTATCACGGTATCGGCATCGATAAGGAATTCGGAGCCTTTAACGGGGACAGGCCTTCTTCTGCCCGAGGCATCCGGCTCCCCCAGTTCCATAGCAAGACACTCCAGCTGTTTTACCCAGGAGGAAGGATCCCCAATGATCCGAACAGGAGCGGTCAGAAGTTTGAACTCTATCCCTTCTTCTTCCGCTCTTATGATCTCCTCCGCCCTTGCCGGCATCTCCGTTCTTGACCTTCTGTACACTATAGAGACCTTTTCGGCCCCGAGCCTGAGGCTTACTCTGGCCGCGTCCATTGCCACATTTCCGGCTCCCACCACAGCGACCTTTTTGCCTATCCTGACCGGCGTCATGTGTTCGGGGAATTGATAGGCCTTCATCAGGTTGACCCGAACAAGGAATTCGTTGGCGCTGTATACTCCCATCAGGTTCTCCCCCGGGATGTTGAGGAACTGCGGAAGCCCCGCTCCGCTGCCGATGAATACCGCTTTGTATCCCCTTTTAAACAGATCTTCTATCCCCAGGATCCCGCCGATCAGCATGCTGGTCTTGAGCTCTACCCCCAGGGACCTGATATACTCTATTTCTTCCCTGACAATGGCCTTTGGCAGCCTGAACTCGGGGATGCCGTAAGAAAGGACTCCTCCCGCTTCGTGAAGTGATTCAAACAATGTGACCTGATAACCCAGTTTAGCCAGGTCAGCCGCGCAGGTAAGCCCCGCCGGCCCCGACCCCACAACCGCCACTTGTTGACCGTTGACCGTAGACCGCCGACCGGTCCCCGGTATACTGTCTACGGCCCTCTTTTTTCCATAGTCAGCGGCATACCTCTCAAGATACCCGATGCCGATCGCATTTTCTTTGTCTTTCTTTCCCAATATGCACATCTTTTCGCACTGGTCCTCCTGCGGACAGACCCTGCCGCAGACCGCTGGAAGATTGTTCTTTTCTTTTATCTTTGCGAGCGCTTCTGCCGGCTTGTCCTCAACTATCAATTTAATGAAGGCAGGGATATCGATCTCTACGGGGCAGCCCGTTACGCACAAAGGCTTTTTGCATTGAATACAGCGCGAGGCTTCTTTTATTGCCTGCTCTTTGCTGTACCCCAGGGCGACCTCCGTAAAATTCCGGGTCCTGTCCTGAGGCTTTTGTTCAGGCAGCGGCTCTCTCATTTTTTCTCCGCACGGGACTCAAGGCTCTGGTCGAGCCTGCATTTGTGCAGCGCCCTTTTTTCTTCGTCCAGATAGATCCTCTGTCTCATCATAAGTTCGTCAAAATCCACCAGATGTGCGTCAAACTCGGGCCCGTCCACGCAGGCAAATTTGATCTTACCCCCAACAGTGACCCTGCACACACCGCACATGCCTGTTGCATCAAGCATTATCGGGTTAAGACTAGCCATGGTCCTGATCCCGTGCGGTCTTGTAACTTCGGCAACTACTTTCATCATTATGGTGGGGCCCACCACTGAAACAAGGTCGATCTTTCTGCTTGTTATCAGTTCTTTCAGGAGGTCAGAAACAAATCCTTTCTTGCCGTAGGAGCCGTCATCTGTTGCGATAAGCGTCTCATCGCTAAAGCTGCGTATCTTATCCTCAAGAAGGATCAGTTCTTTTGTCCTTGCCCCAAGAATCGAGATAACACGATTGCCGGCTTCCTTGAATGCTTTTGCAACAGGGAGTATCTCGGGAATCCCAACCCCTCCGCCGATCGTTGCGACGGTGCCCAGTTTTGCGATATGGGCCGGAGTACCCAGCGGACAGAGAAAATCCGATATGGTATCGCCTTTCTTTAACTGCCCCAACAGGGTTGTCGTGGCGCCCGCCTCCTGAAAGATGATGGTGATAAGTCCCGTTCCCTTGTCGGCCTCGGCTATGGTAAGAGGTATCCTCTCTCCTTTTTCGTCTATCTTGATAACGCAGAACTGCCCCGGCTTGGCAGCCACGGCAGCGTCAAGGTCTTTGACCTTTATAAGTTTGATGGCGGGGGCAAGGGTCCTTGCTTCTTCTATTGTATGCATGGGTCAGACCTGCATCGCTTTCTTCATTCTTTTTACTGCCGAGTAAAGACCGCAGAACAGAGCATCCGCGATAATACTGTAGCCTATGTTAAGTTCTTCGACTCCCGGGATCCTTGCGATGCTTCCCGCATTTTCTAAAGTAAGCCCGTGGCCCGCATTGACCCGCAGCCCCAGCTCCCTAGCATAGCTGACCGCTCTTTGTACTTTTTTGAATTTTGAGTTTTGTTTTTGTTTAGGATTTAGTGTTTTGGATTTGGAGTTTGCATATTCCCCCGTATGTATCTCCACAAAACACGCTCCCGTCCTTGCCGCCGCCGCTATCTGAAGCGGGTCCGGGTCAACGAACAGGCTTACCATTATCCCTTTTGACTGGAGTTTTTCGCAGTATTCAAGAAGCCGTTTGATCTGTTTTGAGACCTCGAGGCCTCCCTCGGTGGTCACTTCGCGCCTTTTTTCGGGGACCAGGGTAACGATGTCGGGTTTGACCTTTAAAGCTATCCTGAGCATCTCTCTGGTAGGCGCCATCTCCATATCAAAGCGCCTGACGGCTTTTCTGATGAGGAAGATGTCCTTGTCCTGAATGTGGCGCCGGTCTTCTCTAAGATGGGCTACAATACCGTCTGCCCCGGCTCTGATACAGGTCTTTGCGGCTTCTACCGGAGAAGGGAAATTTTCCAGCCTGGCCTGGCGCAGAGTTGCTATGTGATCGATGTTGACCCCGAGTTTAGGCATAAAACCAGTATAACATAAACCGATTTTTTCCGGAAAAAGCGCACGCAACAATGATCTTTAATAATTTGAAACAGCAAATATCAATCTTCGGGGTAGCTTAAAGTGTATTCACAGTCTACCTCGGCTTCGTAGCCGCTTATCCCCAGCTCGTGTAAAAAGGATTCTGCTGTTATCCTTGCTCCCAGAAAGGCCTTGAACTTGCCGGCGTCCCTTAAATATTCTGCCGATATTCCTCTGTCTCTTTCTGCCTTGTCTATAGTTTTAAAAATGGAAACTATGCCGCTTTTGGCAGCCTGTGGAGCGCGTTTATAAAGATCATAAAGGACGTGCTCTGCCAAAACAACCTTTTGCTGTGTAAAATACCAGTGCTTATAATCTCTAAAACCCTGCGAAATATCGAGTTTGATAAGATACCATACCAGAGCGTCGGCAACTGCTTTGGGGTCCTGTTTGGCCAGAGCCAGCAGATCTTTTTTTACTTTGTCCAGTTCTCTTTCGATATCTCCGCATTTTTTTAAAGAACTGATATTTGTGAGCCTGTCCACCAGCCTTCCCGCTTTGACCTCATTAGAGCCTGCCTGTCTTAACACTGTCCTTGTGATCTGCTCCGATATCATCAATACGCTCATATGTGTTCCTCCTTTTTACGGGGAAAACCCCGCTACCCAAATATCGTAGATTTGATAGAGCGATTTCACTGATTGTTAATGAGGTTGCAAGAATGATCGGGCTTGCTGACCGATTTAATTCTCGGCGATCAATTCGAGGTATGCCATTAGTTGATTTATTGTTCCCTCCCCGATCTTGTTCCCGTCTTGCCCGCCTATAATACCGTTAGCGCTCTGAAAGTTGCCGACAGCAGCGCTAAAATCCCTTCTTGTGT
>JBAZKV010000014.1 GCA_041650635.1 Candidatus Margulisiibacteriota bacterium
TAGATGAAAGGTCAAGTTTTACCTTTGTGGCCCCTGCCGTTACCGCTCCGACAAAGTATCTTCCGCTTCTGTCGGTCACAACGGTCCTGCTGCCGACCAGGATCCTGGCGCCGGGGATGCCTTTTTCTCCTTCGCTGAAAATGCCGTCGCCGTTCTGGTCGACAAAAACATGGCCGCTGACATAAGACAGGCCTTTCCATTTGGACCCGGTGTCAAACAATACCTTTAGCCCAAAACTGACATGGTTCTCGCACCTGTCCGCTGTGCTGCCTCCGGTTCCGATATAGTTGGCCACCTTGCCCCTGACATAGGCTTTTGCTCTTTGATCAAGCTCATAGCCCAGTTCCGCATCAGCCCACATCTCGGTAAGTCCTGTTCCCGAGGCAGAAGTGCTGTTGTAATACTGTGAATTGACGGAAGTATATAAAGGGGTCCTTCCAAGCTTTGAATTGTAGTTGAGCAGCATCCTTATGAAATTGGTATTCTCCTGGCTTAGGTTGTACAACAGGGTCCTGGTTTCCCATCCTCTTTCTATATTCAGAGAAAGCGCCTGGGAAACTCCGAGCCTCAATCCCATCAGCATTCTGTCATTGACATAATCGGATTCAACCGTATTGGACTGGGTAAATTTGGTCGGCTCATACCTTGCATATACAGTATTTGGGACTATAAAGTTAAAGTCATGGGACAACTGTGTGATAGAGCCCTCGCCTATGCCGCCGCTGGCAAAGCCTCTTCTGTCCTCTTTCCACGGAGAATATGTGAACACGGTCCCGGAACCGGCCCTTACCCTGAGGCTCCCCTTGACATCCGAATTGTAGAAAGTGCTGGACGGCCCCTGAAGATAAGTATTGATGTACCTGTCAGAGGAAAAGCCGATATCTACATTGGAAAGCGGACGGTAGGAACCCGACAGGTAGAACCCGTCGGTACCCCTCCAGTTAACGGAGTCAGAAGGCGTAATGTAGTCCGCTCCTATGCTCCTGTAGGTCCCCTTCAGGTAAAGGTTGTCCCCCGTATAGGCAGCCTCGGCCTTGTAAGCTCCGCCGCCGGAAGCCGCATTCGCAGCTTCACCTTGAAGGGTAAGCCGGTCAAAAGGCCGGTACATTGCTCCCAGCGCAAGTATGTTGGACCCCTGCCCGGTGACCTCCTGCGAAGATGTTACGGCCGAAAGACTGAAGTTCAGGTTTCTTCTCGGGCGCACCAAAAGTTTTACCGCACCAAAGGTCTGTTTGGGCCGTGAATCGTTCCAGACCGATTTTCCCCAGAGCCCGTTGGCGCTGGCCCCTGTTGCCGCGGTCAGTTCAAAGTACTCGTTGGGAGTAAGATTGTAGTAAAGTCCCTGATAGTTGAGGAACGGCAGCGTCAGCTCGGACAGGTCGGCAAAAGAATCGCCCAGGTTAAAATAATACTTTTCTGTTTTGAACCCAAGCGCCATCTTCGTAATGCCGTAACGACCGTTGTAGCCTTCGTACTGTATGTATGAATTAGTCATGCCAAGCGGAGTTTGACCCGAAGCGTTCAACTGATGGAACAGTCCGCTGTAGCTCCACCGGTTAAAATCGTATTGCGACACCGAAGAGCCGTTGTAGGTAAAAAAGTTGTACCCGAACTTCAGGCTTTCTTCATCAGTCTTTGATAAGGAACCTTCATCTTGAACAGCGGGAGCCGGATAGGACACATTGACCTTGATAGCTGCTTTTTCCCCCGAATAGTTCCAAAATATCAGGAAGGTGGAGCCTCTGGACACACCGGTCACCGAATATGCCCTGTCAGAAAGCTTTTTTACCTGGGCGACATCCGGATTCAAACTTATGACTTTGTCAAGCTCAAAAAAGGAGTATTCCTTTGTTTCGGCTATGTTTATCGCAATATCAAGATGCGCAGCAGCGCCCGCCCCGTAAAACGCGGCAGATATTAACAAAACCGTTAAGAACAAAAAAAACTTCTTCATTTTTCCAGTTATCCTCAGCGTCCCAAAAAAACATCCTTTACCTGATCAATATATTCCCGGTACCTAAAAGGCTGCCGGAAGCGTCTTCCAGCATTACTTTAACCGCATAAGTTCCTTTTGCAAGTTTGCCGGTCCAGTTATAGCCGAACGCCCTGCTTAAGGAGGGCTGTATCTTAACGGGCCCGATCTTGAAGGTCTTTACCGCAGAGCCCTTGGGCCCGTAGACCTCTACCCTTCCCGAAACGGAAGTTGTGACATTCCCTTTGTTGACATAAACGAACGAGACCTTATTTGTCCTGCCGGGAGTAAGCTTAATGCTGGAAAGCTGCCCTCCCGCCCTGACAACAATTTCTTTTTCCGCCACTGTCGGAAGCCCTGCCCCGTAATCAATTGAGGTAAGCACTTTATAGGTCCCCTGGCCAAGCATGCCGAACCATACCGCTTTTGCAGGCGCGATGTCTCCGGGAAGCAGGTAAAACTTGGGAATGCCCACCCTGCCGTAGATCTTGCCGTCTTTGTCCATTATCACCGAGGTCCCTTCGGCAGAGAGGATGGCGCTGCCCTCGTTTTTAACCATAAGTTTAATATTAAGCGGCCTGTCCTCATCCGGCTTTGACACGATGTACTCCGTGGCCGAGACCTCCCTGTGCGAAGCCCCTTTTACGTTAAGATAGACAATCGTTCCTATCCTGCCCGCAAGGATCACCTTGGAACCTAAAGAGCTTGAGGTCCCCTGCACGCTGGATTCAAAAAAGATCACAGAATTGTAGCCGCCCGAAGCCCCATCCGGAACGGTGATGCTGTACTGGACCTGCCGGGAACTTCCGCCGGCAAGAGTGAACTCTTTGGGGTATATCGAGATCCATCCGGAACAGGAAAATTTTGTAGTGCCGGCCCTTTTGAATTCTTTGCTCCTGTCGGCTGCAAAGGTCCAATCCTCGGCATACGCTTTTACTGTTATCGGCTCATCTCCCCTGTTCTCGACAAAAATAGTGCCTCCCGCCGCCGAGTTTGCAGGGGACTGCACCCAGACGCTTGGAGGATCTATGTTTATAGAAAAGCCAAAGGAAGCCGCCTGCATAAGCATCGCTAAAGCAAGTATCGCTGTGGTCTTTTTCAAGCTCCATCCCTCCTTATTGTGTTACGGTATAGCGAACAGTGGTCGTATAGGTCCCCGCTGTCTGGCTTGACGGCATCGACATCCCCCATTTGAACTGTATCTCGGTGCCCGCGGGAAGGTTATTGTTGTCATCATAAGAAGGCTCTTTGCCGGAGGTGTAGACAAGTTCGTCTATGGTAGAAAAGTTAACATATCCCAGTATCGCAGGATGGTTGAGACCCGCTCCAAGATTGGTATAAGGAGCGTTCTTGTTGCCCGCGTAGGTGGACATCCACCTGAAGTTATCGTTGGGAATGGTGACCGACGGAAAAGCGCTGTTTGTAAGGGCCTGGAGCACGCTTATCTTTACTTCCCAGGGAGAGGCTGTGTCAGAGATTACGACAAGCGTATCGTGGTCCCTGGTAAGGGGGGCTTCCAGCCACGAGCCGGGAGCAACCGTCCCAAAACTTATGGAAGAGGTATCGATCGATACGCTGAGCGCCTGCCCCATCCCGGAGGATAAGATAAGTAGCAACAGGCTTATGAGTATTTTTTTTATCACTTCTGCGCCTTCCGCATAACCCTATATCATTCCGTCATCGTGAACTTGACGGTGGTCATATAATAGCCCGGGGCCTGGTTTTCGGGCACTGCCAGTTTGAACTTGAAATGGTTGGAGGTGCCGTTCGGCAGGTTGTTCTCTTCCCCGGCCGCGCTGGCATACACTATCTTTGGGGCAGTCGACATCTGGTCGTTGGCGGTGCCGTACCACTTGCCCGCGCCGCCGGTCCAGCCGGTCCAATAAAAATTGCTGTTTGGAATGATGTAATTGGCCGAGTTGAACGGGGAATCGTTGCTGAGCTTAAGGTACCAGGGTTTTCCGCTGTTGGTCTTGGCCACAACATTTACCGCGGATGCGGGGATGTTCCACTTGGTCTCCCCGGGCCTCATCCTGCCAAAGTCTATCACGCCCTGGTCTATGCTCAACTCAAAGACCGAGGTTACAGTGACCGTAAAGGTCGTCTGCTGTGTTGCGCTCAGCGCCCACGACGCCCCTGTCAAAAAGATAACTACCGCCGATCCAGCTAACAGTTTTTTTATCATTCTTTTTCTCCTTTTTCCCGTTGTTTATTATTCCGTCATCGTGTAGCGTATCACCGTCGTGTAAGCCCCCCCCAACGGGGCGGGGTCGCTGGGCACCTGGAGAGAATACTTGAACTGGATCTCGGTCCCTTCGGGAAGATTGCTGTTATCGTTAAGCAAAGGGTTGGTCCCCGAGGTATAAACCAGTTCGTCCGAGGTCGCGAGCTCAATATAGCCCTCGGCCGGTTTATGCCTGAGTCCGCTGCTCATGTCCTGATAAGGAGAGGCCGCATTGCCCGCGTAGGTGGACATCCATCTCAGGTTAGAGAGCGGGATACTGTCATCGGAAGAAGAAAGCGGCCCGTCGGCCCTGATCATTACCTGCCAGGGGTTGCCGGTGTTGGATTTGCACACGGCACGGTTGGCGTATCCTGCCCCCGACGGGACCTCTTTCCATTCTCCGTATCTTACCGATCCAAAATCTACCGAATATGGATCAAGATTGAGGCTGAACACCGAAGGCACCGTTACGGAAACCGAAAGGTCCCCGGTGCTGGAAGCCGCGCTCATGTCTTTGATCAAAGACGCTGACATCATTATAATGATCGCTCCTGCAAGGAGCAGTTTTTTGCGCGCGACAGCCATTCAAGCCCCTTTCCTTATGATCCTTTATTCCTCGTCGTCTATCATCGAGATCAGCTTGACATTGTCTATGTTCATGTTGGTCTCGCCGTCAGCCGAATTTGCCAGGACCACCATCTGTATCTGAAGCAGGCCTCCCGAGCCGTTCAACTGGTTAAAGTTCCTTTTCCCGTCGCCCCTCTTGGGGTTTGTCAGCACAAAATTGGAGAACGGGATGTAGACCTTTTTCCAGCCTCTCCAGTCAACATTCTGCTCGGTAGACCAGATATCATCCTTGAGCGGCACCCAGTTCTTGTCGTACTTGGTCTCCCACGAGCCTTTGTCGTCGTCATAGAGCTCGATCTTGAGCTTTCCGCTCCCCGCTCCGTTGCCCCAGATGCACATCTCCAGCCCCGTAAAAGAAGAGGCGTCCAGCCCCACATAGGTCCCGATGCCTCCGCAGTACCAGTCCTTGGCGCTGCCTTTGATGTTCAGCGAATACTTTCCGCAGGACTTAGCCAGAGAGTCTCCGGGCCTTGCCGGCGGGTTCTTAACAACCGTTCGGGTGACCCTGTCAAACACCCACCATTCCGGGTTTTTGAGGTCCAGGTTGTTCTCGAAATTATCCACCAGTTTAGAAAGGCCCGCGGCGTATGCCGGAGCAAGGGCCAAAAACACGAACAATACGATAACTCCCACAATTGTTTTCTTGATCACTTTATCCCTCACCTCCTCGCTGCTTAAGACTATATCACCGCCATTTTTGAGCGTCAAGGCAAGCAACGCTTACTGTATTATCGCAGATGTTTTGCGCGAATTTCACTTTAATGGGAGTCCGAGGGCAAAACAACATTGTCAAGAAAATAAGAAGTGTCGGCTACAGCCGCTTTGTAGGCGGCCTCAAAGGAAGAGCTGTCCGTCACTGTCCAATCGCGCTCCTTGGTGATGTTGAACCAGTTAAACAGCTTGATGCCGGAATAATCAGACTTTATTTTTGAGAACGCATCGGTTATCCAGGCCGCTTTGTCCCCTCCGTCCGGAGCGCTGGCAAATTCACCTATCATGACAGGTTTGGAAGGATAAGCCGCTCTTATCTGAGAATAGACGGAAGAAAAGACCTGGTCAAAGGTCGTCCAGGTAGAGCCTCCCCAGTTATAGCCGTCAACTCCTATCCAGTCCACATAGGCATCGCCCGGATAATAACTCCCGATAGAATTCCATGTCTCGTCCGGAACACTTTCCGAATTAACGCTCCAAACCCAGGTAACATTAAGCACCCCGGACGCACTGAACAAGCCGTGGACATGCTTCCAGGCAGCTATGTATTTTGCGGGGGCTTCGGACAAGCCGTTGTGAGATCCGTCCCAGGGGTACCAGTTGCCGTTCATTTCGTGGGCAAACCTTAGAAAGAAGGGGTGGCCGAAAGCTTTTGCGTCCAGCGCCCATTTTGAGATATACGCGTCAAATTCTCCGTCTATGATCTTCTGCAGCGTATAGTCGCTGTCGGGAACGGTTCCCTTCCAGGGCTCCCAGGTTATGCAGGGCACGCTTCCCCTTGCCCACACATGGCTGCATTCAAGGCTGGGGAAATCCTGGGTAAAATTATTGAACCACATCACCACGGCCAGTTTCCTGCCGGTGGCGTCCTCAAATCCGGAGATATAATCGCTGCCGTCCGTAAAGGCCCCCGTATAGCAGCCCAAAAAGTCCCCGCTTATCTTTTGCTCAACAGGCTCGCCCCCGCCTCCTCCGCCGCCTCCGGTCTGTTCTATACTTGTGCAACCCAGACAACAGGCAAGAAGCAGGCAAAGGAGCGCAGTCTTGTAATTTATTTTACGAACTCCAGTTCTCCCCAGACTCCCGGGTCCTTATAGAAGAGAAAGTCCCCGTTCCAGACCATCTGGACCTGTCTGCCTGCGCTTGAATCCGCGTCGTCCAGCGCGCAGTCAAAACCTATTTTTGCTCCGTTCCTCGGTTTAAAGCCTCCCAGGTTGCTCCAGGGGATGCTGGCCTCTATAATATAGCCTTTGGCCCTTGGCTTAACAAAGATCTTTGCGCCTTCGGCAGGAGAGTTGTTCTTCCATATCCAGATCGAAGCAGGAACATTCTTGTTGTTGCCGGCAGAAACGCCTATTTGGAAGTCCTGTGTTTCCATATTGGCCCTGTTCTTATCCAGTCCTTCTCTGGCGCCCAGCACTATCTCGACCGCGTCCCCGTTCCAGATGTCCCCGTTCTTTTTGGAATTGTTGAAAGGTTTGTCATCGTTTATGTCCGCGGCAAAATAAAGGTTGTTTTCGTCCCACTTGAGATAGACCCTGCCCGACAGGTCCTGGGGGCCTTTCCAGAGAGCGCTGCCCTCATGGACCTGGCTTGCCTTGTTGATCACAACATGCTCGCAATCCAGCCACTTTGACAGGTCTCCGTTGAGCGCGGGGGCTTCGTCGGCATAAATTGCACGCGCTTTCTGCTTTTTCACTATAGAGCCTTCTCCCCCCGTTTCCATATAACCGGAGGAAGAGGCCGAAAAATAAGGATCGCTTATAAGGGCCTTAAAGGCCGACAGAGTTGAGGGGCCCGATTCTATCCGCCAGTCGGTTTCCTTAAGTTCGTCAAACCAGTTAAGAGCCCTGATATACGGCATCTTTTTAAGTTCGTCATTTATTTCCCGTATCCATTTGGCCTTGTCTCCGCCCTTGGCCGCGCTGCCAAACTCGGCTATCATTATGGGTTTGGAAGGATGCTTTCTCCAGAGGCTGCGGGCCGCGTCCCGGAAAAGTTCCTTAAAGCTGAGCCATCTGCTCCACTCGCGGGAGGTCCCCCAGTTATATCCGTCAAGCCCTATCCAGTCCACATAGTCGTCGCCGGGATAGGCTTTGTCCATTTCGTTCCAGGGCTCCTGCGGCCAGGATTCGTTCATCGGGCACCAGACAAACTTAGCGTTCCTTGCTCCCTCTCTCCTGAAGATATTTACCACTCTTCTGTAGGCTTCCACATACTTTTTGGGATTGCGCCCGTTGTTGACCGTGCACCAGGGATATCCTTCTATGTTGAATTCATGCCCCCATCTCAGGAAGACCGGCTTGCCCCAGGCTTTTATGTCTTTTGCCCACTCTTTTATGTGCGAGTCCCATTCTCCCGCAATTATGTTGTCGAGTTTGATCCTTTCCTTATCGCTCCAAAGCCACGGCTCCCACACTATGTGAGGGATAGCGCCGTTCTTTATAGCTCTGTCCGCAAGGTCCGGATTAAAAAGGCTGCTCCAGTCCTGGTACCACATCACGGAAGCAAATTTCTTCCCCGTCTTTTTTTCAAGCGCTTTTACAACGCCCATGTTAGCCGGCGCGCCCTCTCGGAAGACCCCAAAATAGACCTGATCGCCTGAGCCTGAAGCGGCGCTTCCCATCCCAAAACACACCCCGGAAACCGCGACCCCAAGCATCACCACGGCCAAAAGGACCTTTTTCATCATTGCTCCCTTTCTTTTATGACGCCCCGGAATTCTTATCGGGGCATGCTGTCATCCCTTTACCGCTCCCGCGGTAAGGCCTTTTACTATGTGTTTTTGCAGCAAAAAGAACAGAATCATGACCGGTATGGTGGCAACGGTCGCAGCCGCCATCATCAGGTCAAAACGGTTCTGGTAATTTCCCACGAACAGCCTGATCCCTACCGGGATCGTCATCGTATCTGCGCCTGTTAACACCCAGGCAAACATCAATTCGTCCCAGGCATTAAGAAAAACATAGATGCCTGTCGCAATTATGCCCGGAAGAGCCAGGGGCAGAGCAATATACCAGAACACCTGGAACGGTGAGCACCCGTCTATCCTTGCGGCTTCTTCCAGTTCCACGGGAATCGCGGCAAAAAACCCTCTCAGTATCCAGATAGAGAACGGTGTAAAGAAAGCGGTATAGATAAGTATAAGCCCCACATAGGAACCTTTTAGCGCGATGCCCGTTAAAAGAGCGAATTGCACGAACATTATATATATTGGTATTAAATACATTATAGAAGGGATCATCTGGGTCGCTAGGACCCCGATGCTGAAGAATTTGCTTCCCGGAAAGTCGAACCTGGCCAGCGCGTAGGCGGCCAGCGTGGCAAAGATCATGGCAAGGACCATTGTTATGCCGCAGATAAAAAAGGAATTTTTAAGGTAAAGCGCAAAGTTTATGTTCTTCCAAAGGTCAACATAGTTCCTCCAGCGCACCAGGATATGCCCCTGCGGAACAAGAAATGAGGTCTTTACCTGCCCCAGCGATTCGTCAATAAGCGAGACCCTGCCCGCGGTAGTTCCCAGATAAAGGCCTTTCCCCGTCTTGAGCATAGAGAACACATCCGAATTGATGAATCCCTTTTCGCTTGAGCCCCGGGCAGGGGAAAACAGAGCCTCGTAGTTCCTTACTTTTCCGGAATCCCTGTCTATTACAGAAAGCCCGAGGTTGCTCTGGGCATAGATGGAGCCGCCCTGGTAAAAAGCCTTGTTTATCCTGTTAGAAAGCAGCCCGCTTACAGTGTCATATCTTTTTACCGCCTTAAGGCCGGAAGTGGAAAATTCATAAATTCCGCTCAGGGTGGATATGAGAAGAGTTCCGCTGCCCGAAGAAAGATGCCTGATCTCGTTAGCATCTATCCCCGCTTCGGCAAAAGCAACGGCTGCCGATGCCCTGCCTGTAGAAAGGTCTATCCTTATGAGCCCTTTATTGGTCCCTGCCCAGAGCGTTGGGCCGTCCTTTACAAGGGAAGACACCTGGAAAGGCGATAGAGCCTTTGACAGCTCCAGTTCCCTGGTAAATTTGCCGGTTTCCTTGTCAAACTCAAGGACCTTTTCTATGCCCCTCTGTTCATAGGCGAGCCAGAGCCTGTGGCTGTCCCTGGCAAGCGAAGTTGAAACAACTTTATTGACATCAATGCCTTCCAGTTTTGTATCGAACGATCTTTTCCGGGAGAGGTCCTGCATCGAGACCCTGATCAGCCCTTTGTCGGCTGTCAGGACCCATAGGTCCTGACCGTCGGCAAGATAATTGGTCGCCATCGACTTTACCGATACATGCTGAAGTATCCTGCCCGAGCCCTGATCATATTTTGAGATCCCCCCGTCAGAAGTGAGAAGGTAAAGATTGTCTTTTGCAAGGGCCATAGAAATAACATCATTGCTTGCCCTGCCAAAAGGTATCCTGCCCAGCAGTATCTCGGTGTTGTTCTTAAAGGAGGAAAAAACCATCCAGGCGATCGGAAAAAGGGTGACAATGAGAAAGGCCACCATTATCACATCTATGGTCCTTTTTACTATCCTCTGCTTTATGTAATAGGGAATTCGTATCATTTACATCATCTCTTCGGACTTTTTATAGAACTTGAACCAGACATTGACTATGGCTATCATGACTATCATAAGCAGGACCGAGGCCGCCGCTCCCGTGCCAAAGGACCACAGCTGGAACGTGTTCCTGAAGATGTTGGTCATCATCAGGTCGCCCCACTCCCCGGGATACCCCGCGCCAAAACCGAACATCATTATGACTATGTTAAAGGAATAGGTGTTAGAGATAAGGCTGAATAGTATCAATATTGCCCAGACCGGTGTAAGCATGGGGAAGGTTATCTTCCAGAACTTTTTCCAACCCGAGGCTCCGTCTATCTCCGCCGCCTCGTAAAGTTCATCCGGTATCGACTGCATCCCGGCAAGGAGCATCAGCATGGAAAGCGGCCAAAACCTCCAGATGGTAGGGATCATTATCGCCCATAATGTATTGGAGCCCAAAAGCCAGAACGGCTTGTCCGGCAGTATATGCAGCCAGTCCACCAGGAACATGTTGATGATACCGATCTCCTTTTGCCACATGAACGCCCACAAAAGACCCACAACATAGGTAGGCACCACCCACGGGAAAAGGTAAAGCGCTCTCACGATATTCTTGCCACGGAACTTGCGGTTCACCATCAGGGCCACCAGCATCCCGACCCCGATAGTGCCCACTGTTACCACGACCGTATAGATGACGGTGTTCCTGATAGATTCAAAAAGGCCGATGTGGATGGGGCTGTTCATGTTAAAGAGAATATCAACGTAATTTTTGAACCCTACGAACGGAGCAAGAAGGTACTGTGAGATGGTGAACTGGTTAAGGTCAAGAAAGGACATGTAAAAGGCCTGGACAACGGGAAAGATATGGAGCGAAACCATGGCAAGAAAGGTCGGAAGGACGAACCAGTAGGCGAACTTGTATTTTTTTATCTGCGCCAGCAAGTCTTTGAACACAAAATCACTCCCGGAAAGATCTTTGCTTGGATCTTAAGTTCCTGCAGGAATTTCAAAAGCATTCGGCCGCAAAGCGGCCTTCTCACTCTATTGTAATTGAATATACATTATCCGCAGAGCGTTTGCAACAGCAGTAAGCAGCATCTTTTCTGCAAATACAAAATAGACTGAAACCAGCAACAAGAACGACCGATATACTTTTACCAAACCATCGAAAGGAAAAAATTTGAATCTGAAGATAAGAGACGCCGGGTTGGTTCCAAAGCTGTCTGCTGCAGTAAGTGCTGATCCGCTTCTTAGGCCATACCAGATTAGGCTGGCAGACAGGGTCAGGGCCTTTGCATTAAACACCTCGAATCTGTCGATGCATTACAAGATCCTTTGGCACAGGGACAGGGTTGGTGCGGCATTAAGGGGGCTGCCACAGGAGATCATGCCCGTAACGATGGAATTTGTGCCGTCGCTGGAATGTGTTTACCAATGCCCTCACTGCACCTATAGCGGCTGGAAAGAAAGGACGATCGCGGACCTTTCCAAAAGGGTGATGCCTTACGAGCTCATGATGACTTTGCTGGACAAGCTTGAAGAAGCGGATGTCAAAGGGGTCATCTTTACCGGGGGCGGCGAGCCTTTTGCCAACCGTGACACTCTGAAAGGTCTTGAGTATGCCGGCGGCAAAACGGGGACTTTTCAAACCGGGCTTTTTACCAACGGCTTTTTGCTAAGTGAAAGGTCCATTCAAGTTTTGGCCGGTCTTCCCCTTGCCTTCATCAGGCTTAGTCTTAACACCGCAGACCCCGGAGATTACATGAGGTTCCACGGGCTCAATAGCCCGCGGTATTTTGAACAGGTCAAAAGAAATATAGCGCTGCTTGCAAGGGCCGGAAGCGAAAACCCCACAGAATTCAATTTGAGCGCAATTATCAATCAAACGAATGTCGACCGGATGACCTCCATAGGGACTTTCTTAAAAGAGCTCATGGATAATGATTCGCAGGCCCGCATAAACACGGTCCAAATTAAGCCTGTTATCAATTACGGGCAGATAGACCCCGACACGGGAAAGCAAATATCCGCTGACATCGCAGAAAGGGCCCGGGAAGGGTTTGAGGCCATCAGAGCAATGCTGGATCCGTATCCCATCGATCTTGTCTTTGCGGCCTCCCTGTTCGAGGAGGCTGTCGAACGCTCGGCAGAGGATCCCGACACGACAAATAATTGCCTGTCCGTTAACCTGGCAGGAAGCATCGCCTATGACGGCGGGGTCTATTTGTGCTCCGAAAGGGACGGAGACCCGCGCTTTATGGCAGGGGATCTTAGCAAAGATGATCTTCGAACAATTTGGTCCGGACAGCAGAGAACGGACCTGTTATCCGAAAGGACCCCGTGCCCACCATCATGCAAACTAAGGGCAATGAACGGTCTTCTCGGCGAATTGACCGGCCTTTCCCCTCTCAGCCCCGCGCAAATAATCGAAATGCAGTCCTTTTTGGACATCATCAGAAATGGCATCGATCCTGGTGCGGTTAATTTTATTTAAGTCCGCATACGGAGTGACCTTCCTCCTATAAGCAATTGTCAACGCATGCTCAGCCTGACCTGACCTCAAACCCGCCATCCTAAGACTTTTGGGCACCTTGCTTCTACACCTTATTAGTTGTATTATAATTGACGATACAATAGATATGATGTATTATTGTTCCAATGAAATCCATAGAACAACAGCAGGACTCTATCCTTGATCTATTATCAGGCAAAATAGAAGGCTATTATCTTGCCGGGGGAACGGCTCTTTCGCGGCATTATCTTCATCACAGGGAGTCTATTGACCTGGATTTTTTTACAAAGAAATTTGATATCAACCAAATAACCGCAGTAATAAATAGTCTGTCCGATAAACTTGGAAAACCCGTCGACACAAGCATGATCCAGTCAAAAAGCGGTCTTACCAAGGTTGCGGTCTATTTTGTGCGTTTTTCTCCAGATTCCTCATTAAAGCTGGATTTTGCCGAAGACTTCTTTGCCCTGATCAAACCGTTAAAACCCGTGAACGGCATAGATATCCTGTCAATAGAAGACATCTATTTAAGAAAGCTCTACGCCGCCGCCGGAACGATCTCAAGAACCGATGCGACAGGAAGGTCTCTTTTGATCGGAGGCAGAGCGGAAGCAAAAGATTATTTCGATCTTTATGTGCTGTCAACCGTGTTCATGCCTCTGTCTGATTTTATCTCCAAATACGCGGACAATTCTCTCAAAGAAGGACTTATAAGATGGTTTGCCACCTATGACCGCCTTGATATGAAAACCGGGCTTCTTGAAATAAAGGCCAATTCGCCCTTTGATTTTTCCGCAACGGAGAAACACTTTAAAAAAGAGGTCGACATCATCATCGAAAAGGAGATAGATCTGCCATGAACAACGATTGGCTCTGGGATAAGAACTTTTCCAAGGAAAAAGCCGCGCTCATACTTAAAGACGAAGAACACCCGTCCTTCGTCAAGCTGGCAGCAACTCTTCTTTTAAGGAATAATTCTGCCAAAGAAGTGTTCTCATCTTGCTTGGATCCGGTGGTTTTTTACAGGAACTGGCACCTAATAAAAAAAACCATGCGCAAAGACAGTTGGGGAGACCCGAGGATAGATTACTGGCAGGCTATTTTCAAGAAACTCAACGAAAGATATAAGGACAAGGGAATAGTTTTGAGAAGATCAAGGAAAGAATTCAGCAAAGCCAGTCTGGACATAGGCAGCCGGATCAAGAATGCGAGGCTCGCAAACAACATGACCCAGCGGGAGTTCGCAAAAAAGGCGGGCATCTCCCAGCAGATGCTTTCAAGGATCGAGAAAGGCAGAGAAAATGTCTCTGTTTCCACCATCGAAAAGATCGCGGAGAAATTTGGCCTCAAGATCCACTTTGATCTGAAACCTTAAGCATTCCACTACGGCCCCAAAACAAACTGAAATCTTCCAAAACTCTACTACTCTAAGCTATCACCAAATCGGCGGGAGGAACTAAAATAGCACCGATAATAAAAGAAGAAATCAATATGGCAAGCAGCACATTTGCCCAATAGTCCTAATTGAACTTTCGATATTCAATTTGACAAGCCAGTCCTCGGGGTGTACAATTCTTTTGAATGATAAAACGGTTTTTGGCCAAACACTTAAAAAGAGCCGCATCAAAGCACCCCATCGTAGCGGTCACAGGTCCGAGACAGTCGGGCAAAACCACACTCGCAAAGCAGGTGTTCAGCGCTTATAGTTATGTTTCTCTGGAAGACCCGGATGTCAGAAAGTTTGCTGAAGACGACCCCAGGGGGTTTTTGTCAACTTATGGCAACAAGGTGATTTTGGATGAAATTCAGAGAGTCCCCGAACTATTTTCATATTTGCAGACAGATGTTGACAACGATCCGACACAAGGCCGGTTTATTATTACGGGGTCCCAGCAATTTCTGATGAGCCAAAAGATATCACAAAGCTTGGCGGGCAGATCTGCCATTCTCCGTCTCCTCCCGCTCTCTTTGTCTGAATTATCAGGCAATAAATCCCAAACATATTGGAATACGGAAAAAATCGCGGAAAGGCCAAAACCAAAAAGGGATCTTTACCGGGCCATGTTCGAAGGCTTTTATCCAAGGGTTCACGATAAAGAACTTGACCCAAAGCAGTGGTATAGGGATTATTTTGAAAGCTATATTACCAGGGATGTAAGGGGACTGCTGGATATAGGGGACCTGAGGGGCTTTGAACAATTCATAAGGCTTCTTGCGGGCAGGTCGGGCCAAATGTTGAATCTGTCGTCTTTGGGAAATGATTCCGGTGTTTCGCACACTACGGCAAAGCGCTGGATCTCGATCCTCGAGGCCAGTTATATAATTTTTCTCTTGCCCCCTCATTTCAAGAATTTCCACAAACGGATCATCAAGGCCCCTAAGCTCTATTTCCTTGATCCGGGATTGTTGTGTTATCTGCTAAGGATATCTTCCCATAAAAGCCTGCCAACACATTCCCAACTGGGGGCTGTATTCGAAACCTTTATAATTAGTGAAATATACAAATCATATACACATCAGGGGCTTGAGGCGCCGCTTTACTTTTGGAGAGATAAAAGCGGCATGGAAATAGACCTTATAATCGACAAAGGAGAAAAGCTTTTTCCAGTAGAGATAAAAGCTTCCCAAACCATTTCCTCCGCTTATCTAAAAGTAATCGGCAAGTGGCTGAAACTTCCCGGGAATACCCAAAAAAAGGGTGCATTAATATTTGGCGGGGAAAAATTCCAGAATAGAGAAAACGCGGAAATTTTGCCATGGTATGCGGCAAGTTGAAAGCAAAACAATCCTGAGTCCTGCCCTCCCTTTGCCTATTAACCCTTCACGGGCTTTATTTGGCCCTTTTTTTCCTTTCTGCATTTTTGCATTTTTAAAATAACCTGAAATCCGCCAAAATCCCCTCCGATAAACAATCACCAAAACAGCAGGAGGAACTAAAATGGCACCGATAATAAGAGCAGAGATCAATTTGGCAAGCAGAACCCTGGGGACTGTTGGCGCCCTGGTCAACAGAATAAGAAGCGGCGTCTTTGCGGCTCCGTCAATTGCTCTTGCACAGGCCTGTGCAAGGCAGGATATAAATGTCGGAATAGAAAGAAGCGGGCTATTTGTACCGAATGGCGATGACAAAATATCAGTTTACGGCTCTGCGGCAGCCGGTTCTATGCTTTCACGGGCAGGGGTATCAAACCTCTTTCTCGGAGCGGATTCCGCACCCGTTGACATACATAGGACCATGTATACACTCGCAACAAGGAATCCCATCTTTGCACAAAGGGCCCTTTCGGGCATAGCAGACATTGGGATCGAAGTCTCCGAAGGCGTCAAGATGCCGTTTACTTGGGGGGAGTTTTATCAAGACAAAAATCCATATGTCCCGCCAAATATAGGCAGATATGCGGGACTTGGGTGCACCTCCTCAGCAGCAACAATTTTAGGTATCGCCCTTATGTGTTCCGAAACGGTCCGCAATGATCAGGAGACCCTGACACCCATTATCTTGGCACTTGCAACTGGACTTGTCAGTTTGCCTATACTGGGCATGATTGCTAACTCAGCAATAAAGAAAACGATCTGGCATATTATGAGCATTTATCCAATTTCTCCTTCGGCAGTCAGAAATTCGTACGACGACCTGACAAGAGATTGGGAAAACTATGCAGTTGGAAAATTATCCGAAACTGAAACAGCAGAAATGATCTTCGGCTTACCAAAAACAAACCCGACTAAGATTACATGGCAGCAGTGCATTGTTGGAGAAAGATATAAAGGGGAAGGATATATTTACCATCCGGATTATTCAACAGAAAAAGGACCTATTTATGAGTCAATAATGGGTTATAGAACCGAAGCGGAATCTAGATATGCCGAAGAGGATTTTCAAAGAGCGGGCACAATCATTAACATGGCACCTCTAAACACAAGAGCTGATATCTTGCTTGCATTGGAGCACTTGGATTTCTATCTAGCCCGTGGGGCAAGGCCACATGTAAGATTGTCAGAAGGATAACTGAACGAAATCAAGGAGCAACATTATATGAAGTTGGGCCAAACAAACATTCGAGAATATCCTATGGCCGAGAGAAGCACATAAAGATGGCCTCTATACCTCAAATATTGACCGAAGGAAGAGGCCTCTTCCCTGTCAGCGATTATGGTTACGGAAAATGGCTGAGACATCCAGGGGCAAGGATCTTTGCTCCCAATATGGGACAACCTCGCAATCTAGTTCTCTCATCGGGCATCCCCAGACAGATAGAAAACAGCCGCTATGTGGCCGGCTGGGATTGCGTTGAATCCTCTTTTTGGCTCATGAACAGGTTAAAAGCGGACGGGTTTAGCGCCCGTTGCATTGGAGTAAGCACTCCACTATATCCTCAAGATGTTATCGTACTCTCTACCACTGGAAGCGGCATCAAACCCCTCTCCCTCACACCTGGGGTAGAGGCATCCGTCATATCAATGAAGGTAGATATCCCCGATGATCAAATCAGGCAAATGTACGGTCTACATAGATTTATTGACTCCAAAGGTGCGGTAACCGGGGTCATGAACTCAACCCATCTGATCGAGGTCTCTCAAGGATTTCTAAAATGCGCTTTTGGCATTTATTTTGATGACCCTTCAGCATTAGAACTGTCAATAATGACCACTTTAGCGATAGAAGGCAGGCCGTTTGGCAAGCACGAGATAGTTTTCAGCAGCAAATTGAGAGACTTAGGACAGATACAGGAAAGGATAATCAAAGGAGACACCTGTTATGAAGATATGTTCAGAATAAAGGATTGGTGGCCGATCGATGATTGCAATGCTTCCGGATTAACTGCCCTGAGATTGAAACACACAAGAATGAAGTACATAGATACCATGGAATCAACATCAAGCCTAACTGCTTCCGAATACATTCCTCTCATCTTTTCTATTCTTGATCCGGAATGGGCATGGCAATTTTCCGGCACGGCCGCAAAAACAATTGCACAAGTACCGACTGTTAAAGAGATAGGTATTGTGGATGCGGAAAAAGCTGTTGACAGCATTAAAACAAGGATCGACAAGACTGTGCCTATTGGAACAAAAGCAGGTTTTAGGCTCACATTGTTAGAAATTAAATGTAATATCGAGGGTATCCCAACTGACCGTTTTGTCTCTTTATTGAGAGAGATGGGATTTTCAGAATCAAATGGAATATGGCATCGAGAGTAAGGCTTTAACAGCTCTTCGCACATCGCAGAAGATATTGACCCCCTTTAGTTTCGCACTCCAGAAATTATTCTGCTCACGACCTGACGGACATCTTCAACACTGTCAGGCATGTCCCCATACTTTCCTATAATTGCCCGCAAAACATTGAAATCGCTGAGAATTGCCTTCGATAGACTTTTATCAAAGGTAGAGGTTTTATGACTTGGAGAACCGGTTAATGAAAATAATCAGTTCCGAACATGATGGCGCAGTATTATTGAGGCCTACTCTTATTTGTTCAAGAGCCGGGAGCTGGGCAAACAGCATTAATGCCTCCGGCTGTGAAATCCTGTCTGGATCCGGTCGATATATAGGTGAAGGGGCATAACAGATGTTGGCTCTTATATTGTGGAAAGGAAATAGATAATGGCGATCTCACTATCAAGACCAGCAAGAATTCTGGGAACTATTTCCAATCACGCCATAAACTTGGGACTTGTAGGCGCCTCGGCCTTTGGCGCATATAGCGTTGCTTCCCACGACATGACATTTAGGAATCTGGCCATAGGCACAGCATTGACTATGACCTCTGCCGCGGTTTCAAAACTAAACCTGGTAAATCCTGACAACTGGATAGCAAAAGGCATACGGTTTTTTGGCAGCTTATCTCCGCTTGCCATAGCAGGAGGCGTTGCCTACGGTTCTTATCTCTTCTATCAAGCGGACAACCAGTTCGGCAATATTATGGATCACCTGGGGCTTTGGGGTACGATAGGAGGTTTTTCTGCTGCCGCACTGGGGATCAAATCATATTTCGGCAGGCAGTCAAAGGCATTTGAAGAGGCCTATGGCGGCCTTCAGAACCCAGGGGCAAAAGGCTGGATGAAAAGCCAGATGTACGCGGCAGGAGCAGCCCTTTTAAGCGAGGGCAATTACCTTCTTGCCCGTTTAATGCTCCTTTCTTCTTCAATAATGTATATGGGCAAGAATCTGGCTGAACGAGCCATGGCCGCGATGCCGGAATCACTTACCGGCCACGGCGCGGCATTGGATACTATCTCGAGTGTAGGATTTGCGGCTCTTCCCATTGCTCTGCCGGCCATCGGTTTTGCCGCTGCCTGGGCATTAAGAAGCAAAGGTGTTTCTTTTGATGAACCCGGCACAAAACAATACAGACAGCGCAGAAATCTGCAGATCTGGACTCCTCTGGCAGGGATAGCCGCCGGGACCGCACTTGCCGGCGCACAAGCCTATTTAACCGGTCATCCCGAACTTATGCAAACATATGGCATCTTTTGGGCTTCTATGATGTACTTCTTTGTCGCCGAACTGCACAGCGAAGGCGCTGCCATGAACACCAATAGGGGCGGTCTTATGGGTCCGAGGTCAAACCCCAGGGTCGTAATGAGCGAGGAACAAATGGCCGTCCATTTAAGGGATGTGGTGGTGGCTTATAAGAGGGCCGGCATGGGAGCAAAAGAAATCTCCTGGGGGATCCTATTCAACGGCTTGATCGGAGTCGCAAACTGCACAACATTTTATTTTTGCGACAGCCCCATGTTCACGCAAGCCCCTGTTGACGATTTTAACTTGGTAAGAACCCATATTGCTCATGTCAACGGACTAAAGCAGAACATTTTTGATGCCATCTATGCTCCTGTCAGAGCAAGTATTGACGGGTCCGCCCCCATCGAGGGAAGATATAATTCATTGATACAAGGGCTTAATGCAGCGGCTGAGCGTCTAAAGACTTATGCCTTCGAGATCGATCGTGAGTTTTCGGATCCTTCTGTCACAAGACAGATATTAACTCCGGGCGTGACTTTTGACCCCGTAGAAAGGGAATATATAAGAGCAAACATTAACAGGATCCTTGCCAAAGCGGCGGAGCTCGAGGCAAAGGCAAATGCGCTGCAGGCCAAGATATCAGAAGGCTGGATGTCCGAAGATGACCTGCATGACGAATGGAAATCCGTGCTGGACGAATACAATCCAGAAAAAACTCCGATCATTCCTCATGCCAGGAAAGCCGTCAGGGGAGACCCTCACGATGTTCAAAAAGGCCAAAATGTGGATTCTTTAAACTTATTTTATGGCCGGACTTTGTATACATTTGAAACTGACGAGGAACTATCCCCGACTTATTCCGGAGCTCCTACTCTTGACCTCATATGCGGGACTTATAAACGCGTGCCAAATCCTTGTCACAGATATGATGCCCCCGCCGGTTCATTTGAAGCATCCGAATACATTTGGATCGAGGATTTTATAGGGCTTGCCCCCGAACAGGTATCTAATCCATCCACACATCCCACAATAGAGCGGGTCGATAACACACCTGCAGCTGGAGAGGGATTCAGATCTGTATCTACAGGCGGGGTAATAACTGTAAGATTGCTAGGGATGGATTATGAAGTTCCCTTGGACAGAGTATTTTACCAAAGCGACAGTTCTAAAGGACAGTCCGCCGCCCCCGCAATAAAAGACCTTATTGCGAAGGACGGGAGCACATTGCCTTATACGGCAACAGGCACTTTTAGGCACGGAGAAACTGTTTGTTTGCCTCAATATGAACATTCTACGATCGTTGACAAAAATGATGTTATGCTGAACCGGCCTTCCGTGGCAATGCTAGAAAGCGCCAGAGAGTGTTCGCCGGTCGATTTTGCTCAGGTCTATTGGGATTATCCATGGGGCACTGCTCCTGCGGTCCCGGGTGGAAGTACCGAATCGGTAATTGATGCCAACATCATGCTTAAAAGAGGGGGCCGTTTGATCCCGTATCAATTCGAAAGGACAATACTGGGGAAATATGCTAACGAAGTTCATGGATTGAATGTTAGCAATTGCCGATTCTTGGGTTGTTCTGTGCAAATAGAACCAACAGACACTATTGCCGGAGTAAGCATCAGGTATGAACAAGGAAACAGAGAGATCGAGGTCCCTCTGAGGAGATCGTTCTGGCCAAAATACATTGATGTTTTAGTTTCTGTAGATGATGACTCTTCGGTCACACAGAATCCGGATGGCTCAAGAACTATCAGGTGTGATGGCTCGGACTTCCCCGGGGTACAAGGCAATCCCTGGTTTATCAAGACGGTTTCTGATGATGGCAGCATTAGCTTTGAGTTGGGCAGAGGGGACAGAGCCTCCTGGAGAAACAGATGATCGAAAGAGGTAAAATATCATGGCTCCTCTATTAGAACGGGCCTCATTACCGGTAGCAAGGACTTTTTCGTTCAGCCGCGGCTGGCTGAGTAATTTAGGTATTTCTCCGTCAGGATTATCGTCTTTAAGGATAAATTGTGTCGATAATCGCGGCATCGCTTACATTACCCCGGACGGCAGATTTTCTCCAAATTATGAGAGCGGAGCAAGATTGCTTAACTGGTCGCAAAATGTCGGATTGATAGCCGGAGATCCGCAAAACCGGGTTGTCGAACTTCCTGTTCTGGGGCATGGGATCCATAATGCCTTTACCGGTATGGGCAATATCTGGAGGGATAATTGGCTTCTTAGGGGAATATCAAGCATCTCTCAATGGTTCGGACAGCGCTTGCCTATTAATCAGCAATTCCACGCCTCAAATGTGATAGAAATTTGCCAGCATCCTACGGATATGTCAAAACTGCTTGTTTTTGAAAGGCGCCCTTCTACAGTAAGTCAGAATCCGATCGATACTTCTAAGTACTTTTATCGCGTACTTCCGGACAAAATGGACGAAGCAACAAGAGAAGCCTTCGACAAAATACTGGATTTTGGAGCCGTGACCCGGGTTAGAATAACAGAAGACCGATCAGTTGAAATAACCTATATGCCTCCTTCGGCCACAAGCCCGACAACAGTGTCCTTGCCTGGAAGTTGTTTTGCAGATAACTTTGGAAGGGCTCTCCTGGACAATCCGAATACAGGCATGGAAAATTCGTATGATGTATATCAAAGGGACTCCTACACATCGAGCACGGAGGTTTTTCGCCCGGCAATAGGTCATTATGGAGGTACTCTTCAGCTTTGTGTCCACCGAGTACATGCATACGAGATAGATAAACCCGGGGCGATCGGGGGAGTTGATCTTTCTGCACCCGACCTCCAGATATTGCCGTCTTCGGCTTATTCGGCCATAGAAGTTTCTTTGCCGGGCAGCGACCAGCCGCAATGGATACCCCTGTTCGAAAGACTGGGAAATGCCGAAGGTGTAAATCTTGATCTTAGCGGAGTTCTTCCGACCCGCATTCTTTCTACAGTTGACACCCAGAACAGAATAGGAAACCTTGGAACGATACTTTTTCAGTTAAGGGACCTGTATTTTTACGGTTCAGCGCTGTATGCCGGCTTCAGGACCGAACAGAGATACGGAAACCATTTCGGGCTTAATTTTTTCAAAGGTCTGGATTTTTCGGGCATCTGCGCCGGCAGGTCATTTACAGAATGGGCCGGCAGGATGTTCCGGTCCCCGTACAGGAACTTGCTTGAGACCAACAGCCCGCACTATAGCAAGTTAATGCTTTATGGCCATCAGGTCGAAGCGCCGGGGGTCGGCGAGGACCATCAGGGAAGGACCAAGGCAAAACTTGAAGGTACGGACATGCTTGTCACAAACGATCCCACAACTTCTATAATGGCCGCCGAAGGAAATGCCGCTCCCAGCGGCATTGGCCCAAACGAAAATCAGGATTGCAATCGCTACAATTTGAGCGAAGTTCTTGGTTATGTTGTGGAAAGATTTTCATCAATGGATATTATCAGGGGAGGATTGCTAAAAGTTGATCAAAAGTTCACTACATGGGGCGATGTTATGCAGACAATGGCGCTCAGGTACTGGTATAAATGGCCCTTTGCGGAAACCCTTAAACTCTTGGCTGCTCCTTCATTTCTATTGTCTGCGGCCTTTCTGCCGTTCCTGCCCGTTGACAGAGAAGTTTTTATCTGGGCCTGGAGCGCATTAACAGCAACTTCTCTGGTTAATTATTCCCTGCAATGGAAAAGCATGGGGCTTTCCCCTATACTCGGGCTCTGGAATTACCCGATATTGGAAAGAAGCAAGATATTTTCGTACACCACTACTGCATTGACCCAATTTTATGATCGTTTTCAATATGCCAAATTTATCATGACTTCCGCTGGAAGGGGCGGAGTTGTAAAACTTTCCAACCGGGTCACAACAGCGGCTCTGGCCGGCTTGTCTGGATTTGCTTCTGCTGTAGCAGTTAATGATGTTTTATCCGGCAGACTGACCCAGATGGACGAATCCATGTATACCTGGGCATTTATGGTCAATCTCGTGTTCTGCAGCCTTCAAGCTGTTCAGCTTGGAGTGGCATCATCGTTTCTCATTCAAGCAAGTGAAGGAAAAGTCCGTCAATACACCTTAGAAGAATATGATGGTACGACCCCCTCGGAAGGAGCCATGCCTGCCGATGCCAAAATTTTAGCGGATTGCATATCAAGATTAAGGAATAGCAAAGACAGTCTTGGATACGATGAACTCTTCGAAATAAGAGCCGGTCTTCTTACTTTGGCCAGAAACATTGGAGCCGTCGACAAAGTGGGGAGGGCACGCCTTGAGCCGGACAACCCATACGGAGAAGTAGCAAATAAGATTTTCTCGGCCTATTCGGCAACAGAGGCCTTGATCTGTGTGAAGGCAAGCAGAGAACTCGCGCATCCCTCTACCAGAGATGCGGCTTTCGAGAGCCTGAAAAGGATACTGGAAGGAACCGAATACATTCTTGATGCGCCGGAACCTGCGACAAGGGATTTTGTCGTCAGGAACACTGCCTCAAGACTCTACAGGCAGTACAGGGATCGGTAGGAGGAATAACCATGGCAACTAGCGGAATATCGGGGATCAGCTCCTGGAGCAGGGCCCACATTGCACCCTACATCAACAGATCAGTGCTCTTAACAGGACTTAAGGTCGGGCTTCCGGCAGCAGCTGCCGGATACGCGGGTTATCAGGCCTTTGAACACGCGCCTTTAATGCTTTATGCCGGGACCACTGCTGTTGCCTGGGGAACAAAGATGGTAATGTCAATGTATGATCTTCCGCAATATGACGGCAAACCCATACAAAGATTTTCCCGGATCACGCGGAGCATAATTTCAAACCTGATACTTCCGTTAGGCATAGGATCCATATTGGGACATGAAACCGGAATGCTCTTAAATTTGTATCCTCAGCTTGAATCCGCATATTTGTCTTCGGTCAAACCGGGGCTGTTTGCTGTTGGCTCGGGGCTTGCCTTAACCTCTTTGCCGTTTTTTATCGCAAAGGGTATTATCAGATTTATTAGAAAAGACAGCACTCCTGGATTTTCAATATCTAACAATTTGGGCCGCTGGGGCAGTTTGCTGATAAGCCTTGGCCTTCTGTCTTTGGGCTTTTCCGTGGCCTCTTTTTTATCCATAGGACACAATCACCAAGTTAACAATGCCGTAAGAATGCAACATGAAATCATTTTTAGCCCTGGGAACGATACTAGGGGAATGCTTCCCTCTCATACTAACAGCCCTCGTATAATAATGGACTCCGAGATAGCTGAAATAAAAGCAGGTCTTGGCAATAGATTGCTTGCGCATGAAGGCAGAAGAGACGCTCAACTTTTACTCTCCCTCCGGACAGCTCAGGATTTTATCGCTATCGGTGACATGGAAAACGCTATTAAATGGGGAAAAAGAATAACAGAATTCCCTTATTCCGGTTCTACCGAATTGCCAAATTTTTATCACGAAGCTACATTCATAATTGCTGATGCCCAAAAGAACATCGGACAAACAAATATGGACAAAGAGGACTTTCTTTCCGCTGTCCAGAGTCTTCAGCATGGTCTTGAAAGACTCAAAGGACTTGAGACCGGATATAAAAGCAAATATTGCATGGAAATCCTGTCAATCGCAGCACTCCACAGGCAACTGTTCGGCTCTGATATTTTAGCCTCTGATACACAACCTGGATCCTATCAGTATTACCTGGACGGAGCTACAGCATTATTCAATTCACATGAGGGAGGATTTGATGACAATTTTATTGCTCTCAGAAGCATGTTGTCTTTTGCTGAATATTCCACCTGCTCAAACGATTTCGAGTCGGCCTTAAACAAATACAATACGGTAATAGCACTTGTAAAACTTTTCTCTGGAAAAGAATTGACCGAAGAGGAAAATCAATTAGCCGGCAAATATGTAAATATGAGCAGATATAGAATAGAAGTTAGCATTAGAGAAGTTCTGGAAAGAGACCAATTTGATGCTTCACTTCTCCAGATATTTGAGGCAAGAGCCTATGTTGGCAAAGCGCGACTACACATGCAACAGAGCGCAACCCTTAATGGAACGGAAAAAGTCGAGCAGATATCCTTGGCTGTCAACTTATATAAAGACGCGTTGTCGATTATGACATTAATAAAGGCTTCTTCAAATTCCGATTTCTACCGCACTTCCAAGTGGGAGGAACGTCAATTATATTTCATGATTCTGGCAGAAACAGCAGAAAGCATGACAGCAGTCTACAGGGCTACTGGGGATAACACTCTTAGAACCCTTGCCCTAAAATATTCCGAAGAAATCAGATCTTATTACGAAACTACACATGATGAGATTGTTAAAGGACCCTATTTAAAAGCTAAGAATTTGGGGATTTGAGCTTTCCAATGACAAACATTCTTGGGCTTCCATTAAGTGAAATCCAAGCATAAATGTAGCGATATACATATAGCAGAGGAAGAGAAGGCCGAGCAACCGGGTTTTTGGGAGTCAACAATGGGGTTCGTATCACAATCAGCTAATGTTGGACTGCCGAACCGAACACAAATGGTTCGCCCATCAGCTTTTACTCGTGTTTACAACCTTGCAAGTATCCCAGCCAAGTACATTGGCATTTCATTACTGCCTCTTTTGTCCCCGAGCGTCGCCTTAGCAGACTCTCCGGCCATGTCTGATCATGCTATTTCCTGGACTTCGATTGCCGTTTCCTCTGCCGTTACCGGCATAGGGCTGCTTGGTCAAAAGGCCTTTTCTTCCAAACCAATAATAAGAGATTTATTTAAGCGAGGGGTGCTGCCCCTTGGATTAGGCGGCGTTCTCGGAAGCACGGTGGCGGGGATTATTAGCTCTAATCCCGCTTCCGCACAGACTTTTGAAACATATTTCCCCGCAATGGCAGTAGGAGGATTAGCGATTGCAGGAATCGGGGCTTTTTCGCTGTTTTTAAGGCTTCACAGTAAAATGTTGCCTTTCACAAAAAGATTTTTGATCCCGACAAGCTTAATCCTGACAGCAGCTTTATCTATGGTAAAATTTGATTTGCCATCCATCGATCAGCATGAAACTGGAAGCCAAGAAGTAGTTGCTCAACAAACACCTAGCACATGGCCGCAACATACAACAGGCCAACCGGAACCAAACACTCCAAGGACTTCGGTTTCATTCTTGGCTCCCACCGACGCTCTTATTAGGATAGTTGAAAACAATGACGGAACATACGGGGACGATGCCGAAAGAGCTATGTGCGTAGAAAGTTCCTCAAACCTCTATTTCATATATCTAGATAAAGCCATTGAAAGGGGATGCTATAGAGAGGCCTACTCGAACCTTGTCAGACTGTTCAACTCGACCACTCCTTCCGGGACTTCCTTTAGAGATCTGATCGAAGCAGGGGCAAAAAATAATAACAATATATGGGGAGCAGCAAATTACTATTCCTACAGAGCCAGGGTTGCCGAACTATTAGCTGTAAATTCTGACAACGAAGCTGATAAAGCCAAGTATTTTGGTGAAAGCGCGGAATACTATTCTTTTGCTCAGCAGTGCGTCTTCAACTTTTTGGGCTCTCAGGTCAGGCTCGGCTCAATTACAGATGTCTCTGCCAGATTATCCGCCATAGACAGTTTGATAGCTGCAAATCCTGGATCTGATGCCGAAAGAATCCTGACGCTGGCTTTTGCCGGCTGGGCAGGCTCCCGCGCAAATTCAATAGCCAGCTCAAGCATAAACCTGGATGATGCCTCTATAAGTTCTCTGCGGGACGCTCTTTCTCAGCTGCGAGAATTGACGCAATTAGAAATTGGGGGCGAAAATATTTATACAATGCCAAAGACAACACCTTTCCTGTTTTCAAATGTCTATGGCTACACCGGCAATGCCATGGTCAGGCTTGTACAAGAAGAAATGCCAGACAATTCCGGCCTTTCAAACTCTCAGAGAACTGCGTTTCTTGAAAAATTGGGGCAAGCTGAATCCCAATATATTTTGCCGGCTATCAGGCACCCCTACTCATACTATGGGAATGCATATAATGTGCAGCTTAACGCAGATCAAATATGCGGACTTGATGATCGCTATACTTTCAATATGACTAGAACATTAGCCTCAAAAATACATGCTTCTGGAAATACCGGCGGCCTGAAAGATTTTTACACACTGCTATATTGGCGCCAGAATGACCTCGCGCAAGCTTATGCAACAAGAGCTTTCGTTACAGGGAACCCAGCTGATGCGAAACTGTTTGATGAGTTGCATGCACAACTTGTTCCCGGAAGCCCGACAGAATTGATCTTCACCGGTCTGATGGGTAAAGCCTCCTGGGAAAACTTATGGTAATATCCACAAAACGGCTATTGAGATTGCTTGATGCAAAGGACAAAGTATAGGGAGAAAATAATATGCCTACTCCAGCTGAACAAAATAGAGCCAATCTAGAGAGATTGGCAGAAGCAGTAAGAAGGGCTACTTCCCGCCGCCCCTCCTCCCCCCGCCGCTCTTCTCCTTCAAGGTCTCAGGCCGCCGATCCTTCCGGCTGGGGCGGGGACAACTCCTTTTCGCCGCCTACCGTCTGGGACTATCTCAGGACGGCCCTAGGGGACGAAAAGAACGAGGGCGCCTGCCAGAGATGGGTAAAGACAAGGTCTTCGGCTGACTGGAGCTCAGCGGTCAACAACCTCATCACGGCCGCGTCTCTTGTGAGCGGAGAAGCCGACACCTCAAAGGCCTCTCATCTTTCCGCAAGAATTGCCCTGTGGCTGGGAAACCTCATCAACATGGCCTCGCCTGCCGAACTAAAGCGCTGCATGGGCGGCACGGGATATAAAGCCGTTAAAGAGTTTGCGGGTTATAAGGATGACGACGCGTCTATTTTGGCAAAAATGCTTTTTGAAAGATCAATAAAAGAGTTTGAAGGCAGCGGCAAAACCCCCATCAACCTTGAGTCTTTGTATCCCGGGAATTCTCTCTGGGCCGTGGCCGAAAAGGCCCTTGCCTACAAAGGCCTGGCCGAAACCTGCCTTAAAAAAGCCCGGGACGGCGTCAGGTACTCAAAACCCGACCTGGCACTAGAGTATATTGGACTTGCGGAAAAGAACCTTTTAAAGGCCTGCGGGCTTTATGACGCAACTATCAAGGTCGTGCAGAATATGGACGACGCTGCTTTTGCAAAGAAGAACTCCTACATAGCCGCGGACTATGCCTCCGCACTTTCTTCTTTTGGAACGATCTGCCTGCTAAGGATAGAGCTGGATCCTGTCTCTGTGAGCAAAGCTGAGGTTGAACTGGCGGACAGCAGGCTTGGCGCTGAGGTTGAACTGGCGGACAGCAGGCTTGGCAAGGCATACAAGTTGGTCTACAAAAAGATCCCCTCCCCCGCCCTTCAGGTAAAAGTGGCGGCCGCGGGCATCCTTTGCAGCAGGGCAAGGCTTGCCCTGGAATTGAGCTATAAAGAAACGGATGACGCAAAGAAACACGCTCTTATAGAACAAGCGGAAGCTTATTATGAAGATGCCTTAAAAGAATACGGACCGATGAGCGGCTTAAAACAGGAATACATGAGAACGGCCCGGGCCGCCGCACTAAAGGATCACGCGCAGCTGCTTTATGCAAACTATGTCGGGGATTATTACTGCACTGATGATAAAAAACAGGCCGCTGCAAAAGGCAAGCTGGAAGAGGCCCAAACACTGCTGTTTGAGGCCTGCTCGGCCCTGTCCTTTATGGACGATAAGGGCCGCAGTTATGATGATAAAGTCCAGTACGCGCAGACGCTCAACCTACGGGCCGAGATAGAGATGGCCCTGGCAGGAAATGATCCGGCTTCTCTTACAAAGGCGTACGACCTGGTAAGGGCTGGCGGCGCCTATTTCCGCAGAGGCATAGATGCCACGGTCCTTCCTCTGGGCGCAAGGGTGGAGCGCGCCGCTTCAGAAGCCAGGCTGCTTTCTTCTCTGGCCTTTGTAAAGGACGCGGAACCGGAAACCGCGGACCCGGCAGCCGATCCGGCGCAGGCGCCCCGCGTATCGGCCGTGATCTCCGGTCCCGGCCCAATAGCCTATTCTGTCAGGCAAAACGGTGAAAAATGGGAAGTGCATGCGGGAACTTCTGTCATTGCAATAGTAAAAGACCAAGGATCCGCGGAAAAAATATCTTCCGATTTTGAACGCCTAAAACCGCGCTCAACAGAAGCAAAGCTGGTGGGCGGAAGGTCCTGTATCGTAGATGCGGACTATTACGAAGCTCTGACAATGGCGGGGGCTGATGTTTCTCAAGCCGTTCTGCTTTACTACGAAGAGACCGAGTACCCGGAAAGCTTTGCCAGGCTATGGGGCAGGGCCTCCGACACAAGGTTTGCAACAGAGCTTAATTATGTGCTTTGGGGCGGCAGGACAATGCCGGGCAGGGCAAAAGAACTGACCGTGGCCAGAAGGCAGGTAGACCATTTTATCAGGCATAACGGCAAGAACCCCGAAAAACTCTCGATTGACGGAGCTCTCAAGGCGCTTGATTACCTGGTAAAGTATCTAAGATCATTTGGAAATGAGGAAGCGGCGCTGGCCATCTGCAGCAAATTCAAGGCCCAGCCTGATATCCTCAAAACAGACAGAACAAAAATAACCGGACAGGTCGATAGTATTATCTCGGGGACTTTTGCTGCGGCAGATGCCGTCACGCAGGCAGCCGCGGGAAAATGGATCGTGCGCGTTTACATCAACGGGAAAGGCTTTTCTTTTGAGTTTAACGAAGAGTCCCCCGCCCAGAACGCGGCCGCTTATCTGAACGCTCTTGAGCAGGGAAGTTTTAAGGCTCAAGGAAGGTCTCTTATCGATACCGCTTCCGGCAACGTGATCCTTGATTGCGCAAGCGAAAAAGAAGCCCTTGATCTTGTAAAAAGCCTGAACAGCGCTTTTGGGCAGAACGCTCCCGCAGAAAAACCTGCGGACGCTCCGGCGCAGGGAGCCCCTGTTGCGGTGAACATAGCCGCTTTCAAGGGAAAGATAGCTGATCTGGAAAAACTTGAAGGGCTTCTTAATGAAGAACTTGCCAATGCCAAAACGGAAGGCGAAAAAACCGCGATAAAAAGATATCTTGACACGGCCCGGGCGGCTATCATAGAAGCGCAGCTCTCAATCGCGCATCTTACGGCAAAGCAGAAGGGAGAAGATGCCACAAAGCTCGATACATTAATAGATACTTGTCGGACTCTTCTTGGGACTGTTTCAAAGGCAAGTATTCCATTGGTTGAGTTTACTAAGATCAAAGATATTTTTGTGGACCCGGCTGCGGACATTCTTACATTTAGGACGGAGATAACCGAAGCGGACATCAACAAACTTACGGCTGCTTCTGAAATAAAGGACATATTGTCACGAGCCCTTAATTACAGAGACTTAACAAAAACAAAGGATTATCAATATCTGGCCGTTAAGATACATCTGGCGTTGGTAGAGCTTTACTCGGAAAATAAGGACTATGCCTCTGCCCTTGCTTCATGCAAAGCGGCCTTTGCCGCGGTACCGGCCGGCTCTTCTTCGCTGTGGGATTGCGCCATAGCGCTGGGGAATGTGCTGATAGATAAAAGTGGCGCCGATGCCGCAACCGCGTTAAATACCTTTAATACTCTGCTCGGTCATGATGATAAAAGAGGCTTTACGCCGGAAGAACTGAACGCATATCCTTTGATCGGTTCTGTTGTGCCAATATCTAATAATAATAATGAAGAGAGATTGTCACAGGCAAGGGTTGGGAGGGTCAGAGCACTTTTTGCAATGGAAATTGACACCACAACAAATACATCAGTTAATGCGTGCAGAATGCATCATATCCAGGCGAGGAAAGAGGCGGTGGAGATTATCAATAATGAAAAAACACCTCCTGATATCAAGGTGATATTGCTAGATAAGATATTAGAGAGTTTGGATCACAGATGGGAAGATGAGTCTTTAATTGCCAAAGATAATGAGGTTGGCTTAGATATTTCTGGCCAATGGGAAAAGCTTGACAAGACTGACAGCATTGTTCTTTCTGAGAACGCAAAGACTGTTCTGAACACCGAAGAAAATGAACTGAAGAATATTCCTGTTATGAGCTTAACAGAATAACAGCTACAGAATTTTTGGTTCTTGTCATTGAGTTGTTTCACTTTTCGCTAAAATATTTGACCTTTGCGGTCTGCCGGAGTGGGTCACCACTCCTCCGCTCCGCCATACGGAGCTACGGCGGACAGGCATGTCCCCATACTTTCCTAACCCTTTTCAAAATAAAGTGAAATCCACCAAAACACCCTTCGATAAAGCATTAACCCAAAACAAGGAGGGTTTTAAAATGGAGAAAGTAACTCTCGTCGGATCCGCAAATATTTCGAAGGTTTACGAGCGTTTGCGAAAGATCGATTCAGTTAAAGACGGAAAAGTTGACAATGTTATCTCCCGGGAAGAGCTTGATGAAGCAAGGAAAGAAGGGGTAGACACGACCATTGAATTCAAAGAAGGCAAAGCATCCTCCCTTGACGCTCTCCAGCGGCTTTATATAATACTTCAGGGGCTTGATAAAGAAGACGGAGCATTTGATGGAGATATTAAAGAATTAGAAGAGCATCTGAGTGTAGCATTGACTGCGGAACAAAAGGCCGGAGTAGCAGTTTCATTTGAGGTTATTGTTCTGGACAAGCCGCTTACAGGATCGGAGATTGTGGAAAGGATGGAAAAAGGGTTAGCAAAAGATATCAGCGGATCAGGAGAGAGAGCCCCTCATTTAGATACTACAGATATATTACGTCTTGACTCATACCGCAAAGTTGCAGGCAGACTCATCGATAATCACAGAGACATCGATCCATACTATTTATATAGCCTTTTCTATTGTCTTGATTCCGAGAAAAGGATGGAAGCTGTTATGCACCTTAAAGAGAAAGGGGTCTTTGAGACGGTTGAGAAGGAGCGGGCCCAATATCTTATGGAGGAGCTATTTGGAAAATCTTTTGGAGATGACATAAATACAAAACTGATGAAGCTAATAGATGTAACAAGGTTTAAGAATTTTGGATGGTTATGGGAAACTAGGTGTGATTACGCGGAGCGTACAGAACAATTTCAAACTCGTGCTAATCTTATCGCCCACCAAGAGGATTTTATATCTGGGATTGAAAGTCTAAAGATATTAAGATTTGAAGACTTGTGTAAGTTGCTAAGGATTTTGGGGGAGCCGGACCATTACTTTATTTCCTGGGTAATAACAGATGCTGGGAATTATGCTGCACATTTATTGGCACGAAGGATTAAGTACCAGGCATTAAAGAATATCAACTTAAATATATTATTAGATGGGCAAAAAGAAATTTCAAAAGAGTTTAGAGATAGATATTCCAACGAATTAAATCTAATCTCTGCCATAAGCCCCGAACTTTCACAAATACTGTTGGGAATCCCTTCCCTCATGACAGATAAAACGGGGGATGTAGGAAAGATGTTAGAGGGGTTGAAGTCGAGTGAAGATTTTGAGCGTTTTATGACGCTCGGGAATAAAGCCTCGATGGCTATTCTAACCGCGTTAGGAAGCGATAATGAAGGGCTCAGAATAAAGGCTGAAAGAGCATTGTTTGTATTGGTCTCAAATACAACAGATATCAACAATATTGGTTTTTTGAACAACAATACTTTTATGCTCAGCTTAGTAAAGTTTAGGGGCGCATTTTTGCAGTTTGCCAGTGGCTCACTTAAAAAAGATAAAGCAGCTGTACTCTCTGCAGTCAAACAAGATGGGAGATCTCTGGCATTTGCCGACATTTCTCTTAGAAAAGATAAACAAATTGTGATGGCAGCAATTGAACAAAGGTGGGACGCACTCCGATTTGCTGATGACTCTCTTAGAAAAGATAAACAATTTGTGATGGCAGCGATAAAACAACGGTGCTGGGCACTGCAATATGCCGACGATTCTCTTAAAAGAGACAAAGAATTCGTGTTGGCTGCAATTAAAGAAGGCGGGAGAGCACTACAGTATGCAGATGTGTCACTTAGAAAAGACAGAGAGGTTGTGCTTGCTGCGGTAAAACGAGATGGGAGAGTTCTGCAATTTGCCGATGACTCTCTTAAAAGAGACAGGGAAGTTGTTCTGTCTGCTGTCAATCAAATATGGGACGCTCTGCAGTATGCCGACATCTCACTCAAAAGAGATGAAGGGGTCATTCTTGCCTCGATTGCAAAAGAGGGGCGCGCTCTGCAATATGCCGACGATTCTCTTAAAAGAAACAAAGATTTTATGCTCACTGCAATCAAACAGTTCGCCTATGCACTGCAATATGCCGACGATTCTCTTAAAAGAGACAAAGAAATCGTGTTGGCTGCAATTAAAGAAGACGGGAGAGCACTACAGTATGCAGATGTTTCTCTAAGAAGAGATAAAGAAGTTGTGTTCGCTGCAATTAAACAAGATGGATACTCTTTAGGATATGCCGATCTAATCTTTAGAAAGGACAAAGAGGCTGTGTTCATTGCGGTTGCCGAATCAGGTTTTGCGTTACAATTTGCTGATTATCCCCTCAAAAGGGATAAAGAAGTTGTCCTTGCTGCGGTTAATCAAGCCGGGAATGCACTACACTATGCAGATGAGTCACTTAGAAAAGACAGAGAGGTTGTGCTTGCTGCGGTAAAAAACAGTGGGCGAGCTCTGGAATATGCAGATGTTTCTCTAAGAAGAGATAAAGAAGTTGTGTTCGCTGCAATTAAACAAGATGGAGAAGCCTTATATCTTGCCGACATCTCTCTCAAGAAAGATAAAGCTTTTATTTTAGCTGCGGTTAAACTACGCTGGTGGGTTCTGCAATATGCGGATGAGTCTATGAAGAGAGATCCTGACATTCTTGCAGTTTATAACGCAGGATTGAAGGAATTTGAAACTAAGAATAGTAATAGTCGATAGTAATCCGTTACTCATGTCCGCCATACTAGCGACTTGCGACCAAATAGTGAAATTTCTCCCATATTCTATCGATAGATATACGAGAGGGATGAGGGGTCTTAAAATGGCCGATAACCCCTAGGGGTCCCAATGGGAGGTGAAAGAAAAAAGCAGAATAATCGGGATAAGACCAGGAACAGGATACAAATAAATATAGGAAAGGGAGAAAGAAAATGAGTATAAATCCAGTTGGGCTTGCGGGATTAACAGCATTTGTTGTTTTGGGACAGGCTGCGCCAGCACAAAAACCTGGCATTTCGTCCCCGTATTTCAGAGCACTTAAATTCCAGATAGACACGGAAGTAGACAATTTGTTCAAGATAACTGATAACAAGTCTTCTGAGTTCGAAAATACTGCGAAGACAGTCGCCAAAAAGATTACGGATCTTTTTGATTCTTATTCGCTTCAGCCATGGATGAAAGGCCATCTTCTAATGAAACTCTTTGAGATCGGCCTCAATTTCCCCAAAACATCTAGTCTTGTATCTGACATAAGGAAACAATGGGGAGATATACCGAAAGACAGCGTCGGGAAGGTGGTAATCAGCGCGGATATATGCAAAGCCTTAGGTCTTGGGGATGCTGCCAAAGAACTAAATGCAATGCCTGCCGTTCCAGGAACAGATGAAGATCTCGGATCATATATTAGGGAATGGTTGTTTGCTCTATGTGACATTAAGTCCGCTTTAATAACAAAGGACAGGGATGCCCATGTAGCCGCCAGAAAGTCTTTGGCAGGAGTTATTAACAAAGAAGGCTGCAAAGAGAAAATAACAAAACTGGCGCTTGATGCAATACTTGAGAGCCTTGATGTTCAATGGGATGATGAGGCTCAAATAGGAATCGACCGGGCAGCAGGACTTGACATATCAAATAAATGGATTGCGTTATCTGCCAAAGGTCCCATTCCTCTTTCGGAGTCAACAAGAACAGCCCTGGGACTTGACGCTAACATTACGCAGTTAATGAACATACCTCCTATACCGAAATCTGATCCCAATGCCCTGTAGTGAATAATTAGGAGGTTAATCGAATCGCCTTTACAGGACTTGAGAAAGCTAAGGCACAGCTTCAGGAGGATTGTTTTGTTGGGCTCGTTGGAATCGTGCTGAAATTATTCCGGTATATAGGCAGCAGGAAAAATAAGGGAGACTATAATGTCTGATTTATTGAGAGCTTTTAGAGCCGATAGAAACAACGGCAGCACAGCTTTGCAAGGCGAGTCACAAGAAAGGGCTCGTCGCCATTCGCCTTCCGCCCGCCGGAGGAGACCTTCTGAAACCTCGACATCTCCCACTCCGCAGAATGATGTTCCTTTACCTAGCAACCTTATTGAGAGCTGGACTCCATATAAGCAAATTATAAGCAACAAGATTGACCACTCCACTGAAATAGAAGACCATCTCTCGGCAAGAAAAGCCATAGCATTTTTTCTTCAGGCAACGAGGGGAGATATAGTAACTTTCTCTCTCTCAAAACTTACAAACAGTTTGTTTGCCTTTGATATAAAAAGAGAAGTCGAATTGGCTAATTTAATCTGCTCTCAGTGGAAGCAGATTATCGATGGAACAAAGACCGATGGGATAATTAGCTTGTCGGCCCTTACCATTGATGACCTCAAATCGCTTGGCATTTTAGACGCCTCAATAAGCAGCTACACAAAAGCGACCGAAGCAATAGCTAAATTCAACTATGTAAAAGCCAATCACGACAGAAATACCTTCTCTGTCGATCTTAAGACTCTTCCTAATATTGCCCTCTCCGATACCGCAAACCACTACATCTATGAACTCATCACACTGGGGCCTATAGATGCCGTGCTTTCGTCCCCGAGAACGACCCAGGACCAGGTCAATGAGGTCATTGCTTCCTTGGAGGCTATAGTCAGAGAGTCTTCCGGGGACAGGGAGTTTTTGGCCGTGCCCGCAAAACTTATGCTGGCAGAAGCCTATTCAAGGTCCGAAGCAACCAGGAGTAAGGCGCTGGACATATACAACGAATTAATAGGCGCTTTGACAGACCCCAAGCAACTGTTAAAAGCCAAACTCGGCCTGGCAAACGCGCTTGTTTCGTATAACAGGGAGCTTGATAAGGCAAAAGGGCTGTTCATGGAGGTTTTATCTGACCAAAGAGGCGACAAATTCTCAAAAGAAATGGCCGCTGTTGGGCTAGCCAATCTCATGCAGAACGGCAAAACAGAAGAAGGCAGGGCCTTTGCCAGGTCCGTTTTTGAGGCGCTGCTTGATCCCGACAACAAAAAGAGAGTCGTTGATATGCCTGCGGGGCTGGAAGGGGTTAAAGATGCTCTGACTTCCTTAGGAAGGACCGATAATGCCTATGTAAAAGCCTGGGCAACAGTAAGTCTTGCCAACTACTTTATCATGGCCGGGGATATGAAAAGCGCCTCCGATTATTCAAAAATAGCTCTTGAGCTTCCTGCCGTTGCCCCGCATCTAAAGGCGCAGGCTTTTTCCAATCTTGGCATCATCCGCATCGGGGACAGCGATTTTAGGATAGCGCACCAATACTTTGAAACGGCCGCAAGGCTCCAGCCAAATGACCCCGCGCTCCACATATATAAAGCCAGAGCCATGTTCCTGACAGAAAGATTTTCTGCCGACCGTTTTATGGAAAGCTACCAAACCGCGATAAAGCTCATCTGGCAGCGGGTTGATCCGGAAGAAAAGTCCTTTGATCTTGAACAACTGCTGTCCTGCGCCATGGCAGGGAAAGACAACGAACTCTTTGGCAGGCTTTCCGCAACAGGACAGGGACGGTTCCTTCTTTTGACCGCGCTCGAAGCCAAAGCCAAGGTTGTTTTTGCCGGCGGCGACACTGTTCTTGCCGCACAGTATCTTGAAAAAGCAAGGGACCTTTTTGACGGCTGGAAAAAAGACAGCCTTGAGGTCGGGGCGGACTATCTGTTTGAACAGCAGCTGCATTATGACCTTGCGACTTTTTATACGGCCTGGCCCATTAATCCCAGGTTCGAGGACGCAAGAAAAGAGTATGAACTTCTTAAAGAACTCGGAGCCCCATCCTGGTGGGTAAAAGACCAGCTGGCCTTCCTTCATCACACCGTGCTTGGGCTCAACGCCTCAAGCGGCTCCCTTTCGGCCTATCTTAGAAAGTATTTTGAGAACGGCCAGCTTACCGTTAATTTTGACAAGAACGGCGGTGCGGCAGATGCCTTCTTCTTTACCGACGAGGAAAAGACCAGGGGAATAACGCTTCATCTGGGCATCTATTCCGGAGGGGCCTGGAGCGCGGCAGCGGGACTTTCCCAGGCCAGGGGGCCGGTAACGCTTTCGGCAGGGCTTCATGCTTCCTCAGACGGCAACGGCGATAAAGTGCTTGGTTTTGATGTCGAGGCGTCAAAAAGATTTGACAGGTTTTTTAAGGCCGGGTTAAGGGGCCGATTTGACCAGCACATAGGAGAATACAAATACAGCGAATGGGAACTGACGGCTTTTGCATATTATGCCAGGAGCATAGATAAAGGGACCACTTTTTTTGCCAGGCTTGAGATCGGGGTAGGACAAAAAGCGCAAACCGCGTGGAAAACATTTTTTGAAGCCGCAAAACAGAAAAGGGTCCCGGGCTGGCAGTGGAAAAGCGAAACCGTTTCTTTTACAAGAATTTCCTCTCATCCAAATGACTTAAGCGGCCAGCACTACTGCGACAAGATCTACTGGCGCACTCAGCCGCTTTACGATCAAAATCATGATGAGATCTCTTTGTGGCATGTAGACACGATGCTGCGGACCTCGCTCAAACCGATCGAGCTTGTTACAATTGATCCTGACGATTCATCAGCGGAGCCCGCCGAGATCCAGCTGATGAGGATCGAAAAAAGAAGTGTCGGGCTCCCGGCTTCGGGACCGTTCTGGGACCCCAATGTCAGCACTGTATATCCCTATATAAGCACTCCCAGGACCGGCAGGCCGGATGATTCCGTAATAGACGCGATACCTTTTGATTCCCTTCTTAGGACAGAGATCGGCCCGGACGGCAACGCGCTGCCGACCATACCTGTCACGGTCTACGAAGAAAGGATCTCAAATACCGAATACAGCCGAAGCAACGGCACATTAACGACCACCATTACTATACAGGGGAAGACCGAAACGGAGGACTGGCGCGACAGCTACCAGCTTATCTACGAAAAGACCTCGGAGTCTCTGGTAATTTGGAAAAAAGACCTCGTGACCGGGGAAAGGGAGCAGGTCTACAGCGGCGCCTCCGTAAGGGACGGCAGCATTGCCGTGCAGAATTATCTCAACGCCAGGCTTTCTGTGGGGGTAGAAAAACGCCTCCCCGGAGGAATGGTGGGAATAGAAGGCTTTGGCCAGATCACCAAGTTTTGGGGTGGATCGGATCCTAACGGGAATCCTTCCCATGTATTGGACCCTGATTCTTATGACTATGGGGTTCGCCTGTACGGGACAAAGATCATGGACGATCACAGCCTGCTCACGGGAGAGGTCGGATGGAGCCGTTCCAACGGCATCAATTGGAGATTGGGCGCTCAAGTCCTTGTGGGAGGAAAAGCCGGCAGGGCGGATATCAATGTCCCCAGATTTGAACTCGGCCTTTCCAGCCCAGGAGGGGTATATGCCGATTTTGGCACCTACAAGTACCGCGTAGGTTATAACGGCAGAGGATATGGCGCTTCTCTTTGCCTGGGAGAAGAGCTTGCGCTTTCGCTGACCAACAGGGGATTTGGGCTATCGGGCCCGGCTGGTCTTGCTTTTGGCTCAGGCGGGTTTTCCTGGAGCCCTGTCGTAGCAGGAATTCAGTGCCTTACCTCCTACTTTTTTGAGATAAAGCCACTAAGGGACAACAGGCACGAACTCGAAGCAAAGCTAAAGGACGAGCAGGACCTCTTAAAGAGAGCCCTGCTTAACCACCATCTGGACCTTGCCAGGATCAAAGAAGAATCCAGCCGCGCCAATATAGGCGGGGACCTTACTTTGCTGCGCTTTTTGGGCAACAATTCGGACAAAGCCTTCGGCGTTATTAATGCCGAAATAAGCAAAGCTATCTCTTCAATGAAAGAAAAGCTTGATAAAAAAGAGAACGCTCAGGAAGAAATAACCTATCTTCTTCTGACGCTGTCATCCCCCGGCATGGGAAGGCATATAAACAAGGCGCAGATAGCGCTTGAGCTGTCGGCTATTATCAAGGCCGGCGGGGATAATGCCAAATTCATCACAGACCTGTGGGCAGCTTTTCCTGCCGAACTGAAGCCAAAAGAAGATGACCAGGCCGCTTTAACTATCTTCGAGGGAAAAGATAAATACGCGGTCTCGGTAAGGACAAAAGACCTGGTAGAAGCGGTGCTGGGCGGCAAGTACGAAGAATTTCAAAAAGACCTCCTGCTGGGCGAAAAAGCCCTGGATCAAATAAAGAAGGTCCGGGACCTGTTAAGAAGGGACGATCTAAGGTCTTCCTTTGACAGGAGCAGTGCCATGTCAAAACAGAGCAGGTCAAAACATGACTTTGACACCATGGTTTACGACCTTACAAAAGCCACCAGAAAATTGATAGAAGAAAATGCCGATGGAAGCAACAACGACCAAATATATGTCAATTCGCTGGTCCTTTTATCGCTGGCAAACCAGGTAGGCAGGCAGACCATAATCCCTATTTTGAGCCGGGTAATATCAGATGTTCCCGAAGAAATACAAAAAAGGCTTGAAGCCCGCTTTGAAGGCTTTTATCAGTCCCGGGCGCTTGCCGTTTTGGACCTCAAGGATACAGGCATAGATTTTACCGTTAGCGAAAGGACCGGGGAAAAGGATAGCAATCAAAGGTATATCAGAATAGAAAGAACAACCCATTACAGCATGACAGAATTTGTACACCGTTCCATCAGCAGAACGATCAGGGAAGAGACAGCTGATGGGGGAAGCACGGAAAGGCAGTAAGAATTATGGTAGGCCCAATTGGACCATCAGGGACGGGATCTGCAAGGGCTGTATATTGGCCTCACAGAATTAATTTATCCACTAACGATACTTTCATAAATTCCTGGAGGGATGCAATTCAGGGATCACTGCAAAGTTTTTATCGCGGCGGTTTACAAAGGACCTCTTTTCAAGGTGTTTCAAGAGACCTGCATACTATTGGAGCATATCCTAATCTCAGATTTGTTGAACGTATGGCAATGGACGGACAGATAAAGATTATTCCTCCTACGATCGGGCAGAGTCATGAGCAGGCTGTATTTAATATGTTCTTGCAAGGGCACTCTCTTACCAGACACGATGCCGCCGGAGAAGCAACAAGGCTCGGGTTGGGGACCAAATATGTTCTGACCCCTCAGCAACTTGTTGATTCTCTCCTTGCTGACAGCGCAATGGCAGCACAAGTAGAACGCTTACGCAGCGAAGGGATCATTACACCGGACAATGGAACAAATTTGTACCCGATTTCCATGGGTGAAAGGCATATGCTTCAAACAGCTTTAAAGTTCCGCAATATGGGGCTGGAAACAGGAGAGGATATTCTTGGAAACCAGTACAACCTTGTTATAATGAATGAAGCTACCTCGGACGAAATAGTCCAAGGATTTGCAGATCATTCATATTTTGGCTTTGATCCGGAAAAGTGCCTCTTCATGACCCAGTCCCCCTACCATGGCTTCAATATAGCTGATGGTTCGGTATATTATGACTATAAATCCCCGAAACATCTTTATAACCATGGCGCAATGGTAATGCAGCTTATGATGGACGGCCAGGTATTCACATTCTTGAACAGTGAACGGTGGCACATGTCCAGGGCTGACTTCAGGTTAATATTAAAACAAATGATGCATATGATCGCTTATAACATAGAAGATTATGGCTACCTAATTGATGAAGGCTTTGACAATAATGCCATAGCATCTGCGCTTGATGCCCGCAGGGCCGGATATTCTATGGTGATGGAGCTGGTAGGGCAAAAAAGCCCTCCTCAATCGGGCGGTTTTTGGGGAAGAGATTCGCTGGCAAATGCTGATATCGTAATTGAAAGCGATTCCGCCGGGATATCAAAAGCTTTGTACCCGGATGAGTTTCAAGCCTTTATTTCTGGAATAAGTCTTTTGAACAAGAATTTTAACCAATACCTGAATCCTTTGGATGTTATGGACGCTGTTTTAGCTTACGGTTTCCCTATTCACCTGAAGGCCCAAGATGGGGCTCTTTATCCACAACCTCCTCAAGGGGATATTAACTTCCTGGTCCCAACAGCCTTTTGTAGAAGAACTATAATTCCGCCGATAACCGGAATTAAGGAAAAAGCTGATATTCCGCCGGGATTAACGGCTTTTGCCGCTCAAGACCGCATGCCCGGTTTTGCAGAATTGGCACAGGAGTATGGATTCATACGCTAGATAATCAACCGAGCTCTGCTTCAACCTTTACGGTTTTATTGCCCTTGATGGGAGGAACGATGTTTCCCTTGATTTCTTTTCCGTCTATCAAAAAGCGTTTAACCCCTTTAGAAACATGGTCGGGATTTTTTACCGTGATGTGATAATTGCACCCGCGGAAGGTCCTCTTAACCTCAAATCCGTCCCATGAGGAAGGTATGCACGGGTCTATCATAAGGCCTTCGTACTCCGGCCTGATCCCCAGTATCCACTGCGACACGGCTATAAAGTTCCAGCAGGCCGAGCCGGTCAGCCAGGCATTTTTGCCCTCGCCAAAGTCTTTGTGGTCTTTGCCCGCTATCATCTGGCAATACACATAGGGCTCTATCTTTCTTACATCCGGATCTTTGCTGGGAGGAAGAACGGATTTGTAATACTCAAATGCCCGGTCTCCCCTTCCCATAATGCACTCGGCTATCACTATCCACGGATTTGGATGGCAGAAGATCGCCCCGTTCTCTTTGAGCCCCGGAGGATAGATCGATATTGAGCCCAGTTGGTGGTAGAACTTGGAAAAGGACGGCTGAAGGATAAGGATGCCGTGCTCCGTTGCCAAAATATCCTTGACCGAATCCAGGCATTGCAGAGCTCTGTCTTTGTCCGCCACGCCGCCCATCAGCGCCCAGCCCTGTGTTTCAAGAAAGATCTTTCCCTCGGTGTTCTTTTTGGAGCCGACAGGTTTCTTGTTGTCGTCAAAGGCCCTTACATACCATTTGCCGTCCCAGGCAACGGCATTTATCTTGTCCTTTACTTTTTTGTGCAGTTTTGCGTATTTTACCGAGTCCGACTTCTTCTTTAAAAGGGCGGCCATCCTGCTGACCTCAAGCAAAGCGCCTGAGAGCATCTGCGCCACCATCACGGATTCGGCCTGTTTTTTCGGACCTATCATGTTGAGGCAGTCGTTCCAGTCAGCAAAGCCGGCCAGAGGCAGCCCGTGCGGACCCGCGTGTTTAAGCGAATAATTAACGGCCCTTACCAGGTGTTCGAACATGGTCCCCTTGACCTGAGCCTGTCGAAGGCCTTTTTTGCCCGTGTCATACGGCACTTTTTGCAGAAGGAATTTAATGTCACCCGTCTCTTTTATGTAAGCGGCCACCGAGTAAACCAGCCACAGGTGGTCGTCCGAATAGCCCCTGCCGTTGCCCTTTTTTGTAAGCGGCGAATACTGGTGGTAGGCGTCCCCTTCCTCGAACTGCGTCGAGGCAAGGTCTATCAGGCGCTGCTTAACGCCTTCGGGTATCTGGTAGACAAAGCCCATCGTGTCCTGGTTGCTGTCGCGGAACCCCATGCCGCGGCCGATGCCGGATTCATAATAGGAGGCCGATCTTGACCAGTTAAAGGTGGTCCTGCACTGATACTGGTTCCACACATTAAGCATCATGTTGAGGTCTTCGTCCGGGGTCCTTACTTCGAGTTTGCCAAGGTTCTCTTCCCAGGCTTTGTTAAGGCCGCGCAGCTCTTTTTCGGCCTCCTCTTTTTTTGAATACTTTGCGGACAGCGCTTTGGCCTCTTTTTTGTCCTCGCTGTATCCCAGGACAAAGATAACGGTCTTTGTCTCGCCGCTCTTTAGCGGCAGCTGGATATTGTGGCTGCCCACAGGGGCCCAGCCGCAAGCGATAGAATTGTTGGACTTGTTCTCCACCACGGCCCTGGGGCCGGAAAGGTCCCCGTACCTGCCCAGAAAATCCTCCCTCTGGGTATCAAACCCGGCCAGGGGCTGGCTTGCCGAAAAGTAGGCAAAATAGCTTTTTTCCACCCGGTATCTGGACATGTTGTAAATGACCTGTCCCTCAACTTCGGTCTCGCCTATGTTCAGATTGTACTGATAATCGGTCATGTCGTTAAGCGCGTCCCAGAGGCAGAATTCCACAAAAGAGAAGATGCTAAGCTGCCTTTCCTGAAGGCTCTGGTTCTTTACTTCCATCATCCAGATCTCGCAGTTTTGGTCAAGCGGGACAAAATAAGTGGTCTTGGTCTGTATGCCCTTATAGGTTGCGGTTATCGTGGTATACCCGAGGCCGTGCCTGCATTCATAGACATAATCGTCCTTTTTGCCCTCCTGCACAGCGAACAGTTTGGACGAATCGTCGCTGTATTTTGCAAAAGGCTTTTGCACCGGCTGCCAGGAGGCCGACCAGAACTCGGAGGTCTTGTTATCGCGGATGTAAAGATAGCGCCCTCCCCTGTCATAGGGGATGTTGTTGTACCTGTAGCGCAAGAGCCTTCTTTCTTTTGGGTCTTTGTAAAAGCTGTAGCCTCCGGCCGTGTTGGACATAAGCGCGCAGTATTCCCGGCTCCCAAGGTAATTGATCCACGGCAGCGGTGTATCCGGCCTCGTTATCACATACTCCTTTTTTTCTTTGTCAAAATAGCCGTATTTCATCTCTTTTCCTTTCTTGTTTTATGAAAGATGCAGCACTAGGACCCCTCTTCCGGCAATGGTGATGGGCAGCTTGCCTTTTTCTATCTCAAAACCCTTATCGGTCAGGGCATCCTCGGCTTTGAGATACTTCTCGGGCACATCTATTTCGAATTTCTCTTTTTTTGGACTATGGTTGATCACATACAGGATAGGAGTATCGCTGCCTTCCCATAGCACCATCTCGATGCTGTCCTTGTCCTTTAAAAAGAATTCCGGCAGCGGCAGATGCCTCCTTACATAGCTTGCAAGCCTGGAATTGCCTATCTTGCCTATGCTCATAAACAGAGAAAAAGTCGCGTAAAGAACCCTGCCCCTGCCTATCTTTTTCTCGATAAAAGCCGGATAACCGTCTTCATACTCCATCAGGACCTCATCGGCTCCGCTGATGAGGTCCCTGAACCCGTAGGCATAGCAGCGTATCTTGGGGATTGCTATCCTGTCCCCGATGGTCTCTATATGGTCGCAGGTTATATTGAGAAGCTCCCCTAATAGCCCCTTTTGATGAATATGAGCATTCTCGTTTTTTGCCCCGAACCTGGATTCGGTTATTAACACTCCGCCCTTTTCGACAAACTTTTTAAGGGTTGCGGCATGGTCTTCCTTAAGGAGATAAGGATTGGGTACAAGCAGCACTTTATATGGCAGTTCCCCATCCTCCAGATGCCTTTCAAAAACAAAAGCCGCCGGGTTGTAATAATTCCAGAGCACCTGATGGGCTCCCTGGCAGCTGTCCAGGCCGTGTGTGTGCCCCAGATCGGCCCTTACCTGCTCCCACTGTCCCGCAATAGCCCTTGGAGGCCCCTGTTCCTGATAGGTCTGGATGTCCGAAGACCTTAGATAAGCGACCGCGGCTTTAGGCTTTAGTTCGTGCGCGTGCAGCGTCTGCACGGCCTTTTTTATCTCCTGACCGGCCTTTTCTATGGCTTCCAGCCTTTTGGTGCGGCTTCCGTCCGCGTTCAGAATTCCGAACCCTCCTGCCTCGCCCCCAAAGATCGCAGTCCTCCACTGATGGTAAAGTATTGACTTTGCTCCGTGGGCAACTATCTGGTGGGTCCAGGTCCTTATTTCCGGACCTTCTATATATCCCGGATAGCCCCATCTTACATTGGGCCCGCCTTGCAGTTCGGTCACATGGAATTCGGTTTTCCTGTGGCTTGAAAAACTTCTCCACCAGTCAGCCATCTCCCCTATCTGCTGGGGGCTGTTCTTCCCGCCCATCGGGTAGATGTCCCAGCCGTACCAGTCCATTTTTTCGGCCAGTCGGTCGTGGTCCGGCACTCTGGGGCAGATGCCTAAAAAGCCGTTGGTGCCGATCTTTCTGCTTTTGTCATATTCAAGGACCAGGTCCTTTTCCCACTCCAGGAACGCCTTCAGCGAATCTGTCTTAAAGCGGTACCAGTCAAGAAAGATGTGCGGATTGCCGGCATCCCAGAGCCCCGTTTTTGGAGTCGTGATGTCCTCAAGCTCGCCGAATTCGTTGGTCCAGAATTTTGCCCCCCAGACCTCGTTTATCTTTTCGAGGGAGCCGTATTTTTTAAGCGCCCACAAAACAAAAGCCGCCCTGGTGTCCGGACAGTGGCAAAAATCCTCGTTGGTGGTGGAGTCCAGCGGCGGATACACCGGCTCGTTATCTATCTGCCAGTAGCGCACTGCGGGATGACCTTTGTACCTGTCGACCAGTTTCCTGATCATGCGCTCCGCGTATTTTTTATAAGTGCCGCTGTCTCTGCAGATATTGGGCCGCGGCCCGTATTCGGGATAAAGAGTGCCCTGGTTAGAAACGGGCCTTGTGTCAGGATGCTTTCTTACCAGCCAGGGAGGCGCCATAGAGGTCGGTATCCCGAGCAGCACTTTTAGCCCGTACTTATCGGCAAGTTCCAGAGCCTTGTCAAGGTCTTCAAACTTGAAATCGCCCTCTCTGGGTTCTATCCAGTTCCAGGCCATCTCTCCGAATCGGACAAGGTTGAACCCGCTTTCCGCTATCTGCGAAAAGGCGGTTTCCCAGTACTCTTTTGGCCACTGGTCGGGATAAAAAGTTACTCCAAATGGGAAGTCCATCGCTTGATTAATTATAACATAAGAAGAGAGGACTGCTTTTTGTTCGTATATCATAAAACCCTTAAAAAAGTGAAATTTGAAAAATTCGCTGACGATATATTGACAAAGGCTCAAAAGTTGAAAGGAGAACAATATGAGCGGCAGAACAATGGGGATGATACTGGCTGCAGGAGCGGGGACAAGGGCAAGACATCTTACGGACATAAGGAGGACCGCTTATCCGGTAGCAAAACCGATGTTCAGGCTGCTTGACACCCCAATAATGCATCACACCGTGCTTGAAATGCAGAGGCAGGGAATAACGGATATTTTCTGCAATGTCTGGAGCAACCCAGATACTCTTGAATCATATTACTCCAACATCGCTCCCGGGGCCGTAAAGATGTATAGAGAATCCCAGCTTATGGGGACAATGGGCTCGGCCGTTCATTGGACCATCGAGCATGGTATCGGCGACGCAGACAGGGTATTCGTAATAAGCGGGGATATAGCCTCTAACGCCGACCTTGGCAGGATACTGGCAGAACACGAAAGGGTCGGGGCGGATGCGACCATAGCCTTTAACCCGGTTGACTGGAGCCAGGTGCCCAAATACGGCACCGCTTATCTTGAAGGCATGCCGGAAAAAAGGCCTCAGAGATCCGATGAAACCGTTGAACAGTACGCATCCTATCTCCGGTCCTATATAGCCGACATGGACAGATATATTAAGGGCACCTCTTACTCTGCCGTGCAGGTCCATCAGTTCCGGGAAAAAGCCTCGATAGCCGACTGCTGCAGCAATGCCAACAATTCTTCCATCTATCTATTCAACGGCAGCGTAATAAGGGCTCTTTACGAAAGGGGGATAACTCCCACCACAGAAAAGACGGATCCCTTTTATGATTTCGGGGCGCATGGATTCAGGCACATACTTGAGCAGGGGATGAAGTTCTTCGGCGTTCTCTTGCCTCATGAAGTATACTGGGCCGATATCGGGGATATGGGAAAGTACTGGCTGGCAATAATGGATACCCTTGACGGCAGGTTCGACAGGTCCATGTGGCCTTCTATTATCCCTCAGGCAGACAAAGAATCCGGAGTGATCAGTTTTATCCATCCATCAGCAATGATACATGATACAGCGGAGCTGATACCTCCGTATTACATAGGCCCTGATGTACATATAGGCGCAGGCGCAAGAGTGGAGAGGGCTTCTTTGTCCCGCGGAAGCCTGATCGGTCCTAACAGCACAGTGTATGCCTCGGCGGTCCTGGAGTCATCTCATTACCATAGCGGCGATACAATAAGGCAGCTTCGCGGCGACGGGACCAGGGGATCTATCCTTCAAAGGTCATTAATGGCTTCGGGATTTTTGGCTCCCGGGCAGATGGCAAGCAACAATGTGGTCCTTACTACTCCCGATGGCTATGTAAGGTTTGCTCCCATCGGAATGGACAAAGACCTGTCGGAGCAGAGGGCGCGGGGCGCACATGTCCCTGCCGTAGAGGCCATTTCGCTTGATGCCATAGGCCAGGCCGTGGTACACAGGAACTAAGGACAACTATCCCATAACGGCACGGACCCTGTGGGCCCTGCCGTCGCCGTGGGGTTTGATAAGGTTTCCCTGGACCTTCTTTCCGTCAACTTCCAGCAGAGAAACCCCGTGCTCAACACCCTTGGGATTCTCTATCTCTATCTCGTAGACAGCGCCTCTAAAAGGCCTTGTGATCTTGCATTTTTTCCATTTTGACGGGATACACGGATCTATAAGCAGCCCTTCATGATCCCTTCTTGCTCCCAGTATCCACTCGGTGGCAAGCATGTAGGTCCAGCCCGCG